>JACRAG010000385.1 GCA_016213455.1 Anaerolineae bacterium
AGGCGGCATGCGCCGCCCGCTTTGAGGTCAAGATCATCGCTGGTTACTCTTCGTTGCGTTTGACCGAGTAGGTATCCAGGTCACGCGCCACCACCGCAGTGGGGAAAACCGACTGCGCTTCAGACTGGATGTCCTTTTCACGGTAGCGCCGCGAGACATGTGTGAGAAAAAGCTGCCGCACGCCGGCCTTAATCGCAAATTCGCCAGCCATGCGTGCCGTCAGGTGCGAATACTGGCGAGCCATATCGCGTTCTTCTTCCAAGTAAGTCGCTTCAATCACCAACCCGTCTGCGTCGCGCACCACCGGCAGCAGGCTTTCCACTTCGCCGCAGTCGCCCACATGCACCAGTTTGGTGCCGCGCCGCGAAGGTCCCAGCACATCGTCAGGTTGAATCACCCGCCCATCCGGCAGCGTCACCGCCTGTCCATCCACCACCCCACGGCGCAGAGGTCCGGGGGGAACCCCCAGGGCGTCCGCCTTTTCGGGCAGGAAAGGCCGGCGCGATTTTTCCTCGAAGGCATACCCCAGGCTTTCGCTGGCGCGATGGTGCACAGAAAAAGCTGTCACAGTAAAGTCATCGCCCTCAAAGAAGATACCCGGGGTGACCGGCAGCAGCCGCACGGGCATCGGCGGGGTTGCGCCGCGCAGCACCACCCGCGTCAGCAGGTCATCCACGCGCTCCAGCGCCGACCGCGGACCAAAGATCTGCAGGCTGTCGATGGTTTCCCAGCGCATGAACGTGGAAAGTAACCCTGCCAGTCCCAGGATATGATCCAGGTGACCGTGGGTGATGAGGATGTTGTTCAGCTTCTTAAAGCCAATCCCGGCGGTGAGGATCTGGCGCTGCGTGCCTTCGCCGCAGTCCACCAGGAAGCGGAATTCGTCATGCTTGACGATCTGCGCCGAAAGTCCGCGCCTCACCGATGGAGCCGAAGCGGATGTGCCAAGAAATACAATTTCAAACATGATTCTTAGCCGGGCTCATTTCTTGGACGACTTGAGCGCATCGTGAGCTTTCATGGCAGGCACATAAGCCTGCGACATATATTCGCTCAACATGCGCCGCGTCGAGAACTGCGGAGCCAGGGTGCGAATGGATTCTTTGATCCGTTCAATCCAACCATGCGGCAGACCATCCACGCTTTGTTTGTTGTAGTACAGCGGAATGATCTCGTTTTCCAGGGTGCTGTAAATGCTTTCCGCATCCGCCGCATCCTGGGCCTCGGTATCCGGATTATCCGTATCGGTGCCAATCGCCCAACCGTTTTTGCCATTGAAGCCTTCGCGCCACCAACCGTCCAGCACCGAGAAGTTGAGCGTGCCGTTCATGGCAGCCTTCATGCCGGAGGTGCCGGATGCCTCATTGGGGCGGCGCGGGGTGTTGACCCACACATCCACACCCTGCACTAGGTAGCGCGCCAGGTTCATATCATAATCTTCAAGGAATACCAGGCGTCCACCGGAGCGCGAGTCTTTCACCGCGCGGTAAACTTGCTGGATGATCATCTTGCCCGGCTCATCCGAGGGATGCGCCTTGCCGGCGTAGATGATCTGTACCGGGCGGGTGGAATCGGTAATCATCGCGATCAGGCGATCCACGTCGCGCAAGATCAGGTTAGCGCGTTTGTAGGTGGCAAACCGGCGCGCAAAACCCAGCGTCAGCGAATACGGTTCAAGCAGCACACCACCCGCGACCACCTGCACCGGGTGGAACCCCCCGGAAATCCACTGCTTGCGCACGCGCTCGCTGGCATAGCTGACCAGCTTGTTTTTCAAATGTCGCCGCACCGCCCACAACTCACCGTCCGGGATGTTCTCCATCGCCGACCACATCTCTTCGTCATCAATCTGGTCAGCCCAATCGGGACCGATATAGTGGTCCAGCAGCATGCGCAGACGACGCGCCATCCAGGTTTGGGCATGCACACCGTTGGTAATATGCCCGATCGGCACTTCATCCTCTTTGAGATCCGGATAGAATTTGTGCCACATCTTGCGCGAAACCTGCCCGTGCAACTCAGACACCGCATTCGATTTTTCGGAAAGGTGCAGCGCCAGCACCGGCATCGAGAAAGTCTCGCCCCAATTCTGGTAATTGCGCCCCAGGTCAACGAACTGGTCGCGGTCAATTTTCATCTCCTGCCAGACATGTGGCAGGTATTTGTCGATCAGCCACACGGCGAATTCGTCATTGCCCGCCGGGACCGGAGTATGTGTGGTGAAGACATTGGTCTGCTTGACCTGTTGTTTGGCTTCTTCATAGCTCACGCCCGCGGCAACCAGCTCACGGATGCGTTGAACGGTAAGGAACGCCGAATGACCTTCATTCATGTGGAAGACCGTCGGATTCAATCCCAGTTCGTGCAAGGCGCGCGCCCCGCCGATGCCAAGCAGGATCTCCTGGGAAATGCGCACTTCCTGATCGCTGCTGTACAGGCGAGCGGTCAGGCTGCGGTCCGACGGGTTGTTGACGTCCACATCCGTATCCAACAGATACAGCGGGATGCGCCCCACCTGCACCTGCAGGATCCGCGCAAAGACTTTGCGCCCCGCCAGGGTCACGCCGACCATCAAGGGGCTGCCATCCGGACGCTTCAGGCGCACCACAGGCAGTTCTTCGTGATTGAGCAGCATATTGCGGGTTTCCTGCCAGCCGTCTTCAGTGATGCGCTGGGAGAAATAACCCT
>JACRAG010000381.1 GCA_016213455.1 Anaerolineae bacterium
ATATTGGAAGAAGAGATCGAGATAAGCGGCTTCTTCACTACTTTCCCACTTATCTGGCTGAAGATAAAGATCTCGAAAGTATTCAGGATCTTCTTGGAAATGTATATATGCTCGTTCTGCAGCAACACGATCTTCAGGGCTTATCGTCTTGCTAAATTCTTTATCCCACGAATAGCTTGTGTCAGGAATTACACCGGTATTATCACCAAACCCATCAAACAAATAGACGCCTTTTGCCGAATGTCCTGTTGGGTCAGTGAAATTAATTGGTGAGTTTCTAACATAGGCATAGCAATCCATGTCCAATGGATTATAAGGATCAGGTATAATCGTATCAGGCTGGATCCAGCGGTTAAGATAAGGGTCATACCAGCTAGCATTATTTTAGTATAGCCCGATCTCCGGCTGCAGCAATTGACCGGTGTACTGATACTCCGTTGGCGTTGTGCCGTCTGACCAGCGCGCTAGTCCCCAGGGGTTGTAACGCATCTCAGGCAGCATGCTGCCCTGGCTACAGCACTCACCCGGCGCTCAGGTTGCTCTCCAGCGTTGCCCTATCCTCCAAGGCGAGTACCAAAATAGTATCGTGGCATATTATTTAGCTCTATCGTACAAATTTATGCGCTGCCGATGAGTTTACTAATTGACGTAGAAAGGGCTGCTTCTAACGGGTGGGGGCAAGACAAGGCTTTGATCCATTCTTGTTTTGCTTTTGAAAATTGGCTAGCTTCGTTATAACGCATTCCCAGATTAAAATGGTTGTTTGCATTGTCAGGCTCTATTTGAACAGCCCGCTCGAGCCAATCAATTGCTTCCTCAAGAGTAATTACTTCCTCAGGAACCCCATATAATCCTGCTCCACTTACTAAAGCATGAACATTATTTGGATTAAGGTTGATAGCAGATCTATATGCCTTGATAGATGCTTCATAGTCAAGGGTACCAATTGAATGGAGCTCGCCTAAAATATCAAAAAGCTGACTGTTCATAGGCGATATTGCTATGGCTCTCTCTATCCAGATAACCGCTTCTTTATAGTTATCTTCGTCATTTTCATATAGACCTAGATGGTAATAACAGTAGGCTACCAATTGGTTTACTTCGCTAGTTTCACCAAGCTTTCCAATTAATTCCTTGTAAATATCCAATGCCTTGCGATATTCACTCGTCTGACGATATTGATTCGCCTGTATCATCAGACTGATCATCTTGTTTGTATCCTTAGTTATGTGGTTTTTCATTTAGTTTTCACCCACGAATCCGTTACCTGAATAACACCGTTAGCCAAAGTTACAGCTCTCACAATAACCACTTGCCCATTTATTGTAGCCTCATACTGGAATACTGGGTTCCGCTGTGCAGTAGTGGTAATTTGGTTAACTGTACCTTTGTCAATCGCCTGTTGAATATAAGGCTGCAACAATTGACCGGTGTACTGATACTCCGTGGGGGTCGTATCGTATGTCCAGCACGCCATCCCCTAGGGGTTGTAGCGCATCTCGGACAGCATGCTGCCATCCGCTCTCAGCGTGGTGGTGGTGGAGCCCAGATGATTGGCGAGGAGTGTATAAACCACGTCGCTCGAGGTCGTCACCTCGTGCACGGCGATGCGTTGCGTTCCGGCAAAGATGGATTTCTTCCATACCTGGCTGACAGGGGGGTGAAGCGAACGCAACCCGCCCCCAAACCCCATCAAAAGCTATCAATTCCCCTTTTGGGGCATGACGAAAGCGAATTAATCCGCTAAAATGCGTAACGAATATGTCTGAACAAGGTTAACTGTTTAGTGCTGTGTCAACCCAATTCATTTTGGTTGAAAACTTCCATTTTCATTTGTCAATTCTTTCCTGTTGACCCAAAACTTATCTTATGGCACAGCACCAGCAATCATTTGGCTGGAGTGGTCTCATGACTGGCAAAATTCAATTTACTGATGTGACCCTGCGCGACGGACAGCAATCCCTGGCTGCCACTCGCATGACTACTGCGCAGGCCCTGCGCGTTCTGCCGCACCTCCGCGAGGCGGGCTTTCGTGTCATGGAACTGTGGGGCGGCGCCACCCTGGACAGCTGCATCCGCTTTACTGATGAGGACCCCTGGGAGCGCCTGGAAACCTTCGCCGCCGAGCTGGACGGATCGGCGCAGATTCAAGCGCTGGTGCGCGGGCAAAACCTGTTCGGCTACCAGCCCTACCCCGACGACCTGGTGGTGGCTTTCACCCGCCAGGCGATCCAATCCGGCATCGGGGTGATGCGCATCTTCGACGCGCTGAATGACCTGCGCAACATCCAGACCGCGCTGATCGCCACCAAAGCCTACGGCGCCAAAGCCGAAGCTGCGCTATCCTACACGATCAGCCCGGTGCACACCAGCGAATATTTCGTCAACTTCGCCGCCACCTTGCAGGAAGAAGGCGCCGACCAGATCGCGATCAAGGACATGGCGGGCATTCTGCACCCCATCGCGGCAGCCCAGCTCATCCCGGCGATTAAACAGCGCATCAGCGTGCCGCTTTCGCTGCACTGCCACTCCACCGCCGGCGTATCCCTGCTCAACGCGGTGGTCGCCATGCGCGCCGGCATCGACGCCATCGACACCGCCGTGACGCCCTTCGCGGGCGGATCATCCCTGCCGCCGGTGGAGCTGCTGATGGTCTTCGCCGAGGAATTGGGCATCGCCCACGACCTGGAGCACCGCGCCATCCTGCGCGCGCAGGAGGAATTGTTTGTCATCGCCGGCGAACTGCGCGACACCAGCCCCTTCTTCGGCAAGTTCTACCGCCCGGTGCGGTTTGAAGACGTGGACCGAAATCAGGTCCAGCAGATCCTCAAGCTGCTGGATGCCGGCGACAACGACTCGATCAACGCTGCCCTGCGCCTGAGCCACCAGATGCTTTCCACGCTGGGCTACCCCGATCATGACGACCGCATCTTCGAGTCGCAAATCCCTGGCGGCATGCTCACCAACCTCTACGACCAGATCCGCCAGATGGGCCAACCGCCCGAGATCATGGATCAGGTGATGGCAGAAATCCCCCAGGTGCGCGCCGATGTGGGCTATGTGCCGCTGGTGACCCCCACCAGCCAGATCGTCGGCTCACAGGCTGCCTTCAACGTCATCTCGGGCGAACGCTACCGCTTTGTATCCGAAGAGTTCAAGATGATCCTGCGCGGCGAATTCGGTCGCACGCCCGCCGAGCCCAACCCGTGGGTGGTCAAGAAAGTGCTCGGCTCCGATGAACCGCGCCTGCGCTACCGCCCCGCCTCCTACCTGAAGCCGGTGCTCGAAGACAACTACCCCCAACCCTTCATCCGCTCACGCAAGGATTTGCTGCTGCACCTGCTGTTCGGCAAAAACGCCGATGATTTCCTGCTCAAACGCTGCCCGCCCAAAGTGCTCTACGGCGACTTGAACGACGAGATCATCTGCTTCTGAAACCTGCCGGCTTAGGCGGGTTGCATACAAAACAGCCGCCGGATCTGTGGAAAACGCAGGTCCGGCGGCTGTTTTGTGTTTTGGCTCAGGCGGGGAACAGATCGTCTTTTTCCAGCCCCAGGATGACGCGCGTGGCGTGAAACGCCAGCGGCGGCAGCGCGGAGCGGTCAAAGAAAGCCGCCTGCATCGCGTCGTCGCCGGCGCGCAGCGCTCCGCCGGTGATCTCCGCGTGGTAAGCCGCCACCATGTCTGCCCCTGCCGGGTGTTCGCGCCCGGCGATCAACCCCAGCAGGCGCGTGACGCGCACCACCAGTCCGGTCTCTTCCAGGCACTCGCGTTCAGCCGCGCGCGCGGGGTCTTCGTGCGCGTCGATAAAACCCGCCGGCACGGTCCACAACCCCTGCTCGGGCGGGTTGCCGCGCTGCACCAGCAGCACGCCCTGCGGGCCTTCCACCAGCACCGCCGCCGCCACTTTGGGGTCTTCAAAGTGGATCCAGCCGCAAGCCGGGCAGGTCTCGCGCTCGCGACCAAACAACTCGCGGGACACCACCGGTGCCCCGCAGTTGGAACAGTAAAGCGTTTTCCAGTGCGCCAAGCCTCAGCCTCTACGGCGCAGCATCACGGCTGCCGCGGCGAACAACACGCCCAGCGCCAGCAAAGCTGCCTGCGCAATGCGTGTGCCATTCCAAAATCCGGGTTGGACCGTGCTTACGCTGCGATCGGGCGCCGGCTCAAAGCTGGGCGGTGGCGCAGAAAGATTGTTGTAGGTTTCGGTGCCAATCACCTGCCCGGCTGCGTCGCCAGACTGCACGCCCAGGATGGGATTACCCACCGGCGCAGACTCTTCGGCAGGCCCGGATGCCGTGCGTTCCATTTCAGTTTGCGGAACAGCCTGCTGCGGCAAGACATAGGATGAGCCACCCATACTGGCTGGTGGAGACTGTCCGCCGTAGGTGACAATGCCGCCCGGGTTGTAATATTGTTCTCCAACCCCGTCACCGCCGCCGCCACCGCGTCCGTAAGCGCCGTAGCTTTCCGTCTTGAAACCGACAATTCCCGCGGAGGTATCCGGCGCCCCGCCGCCGCCGTACCCACCCAGGTTCATCTGCCCGTTGGGCGTGCCGCCCCAGGTGATCACCCCACCGCCGCCGGCATCTGCCGCCGGGGGCTGCGCCTCTGCGGCTGGACCTGTCACGGCAGCCTCAGGCGCCGCCATCTGCGGCGCGCTTTCCTGCGCCGATTTTTCGGTCATATCCGAGAAAGTGGCTTCAGACGCCGGCGCAGCAGCCAGATTGCCCAACAGCGGCGCTCTGCCGGCAAACACCTGTAAACCCAGCACAGCCAGAATCGACAGAGTCGCCATGGCTGTGGAAAAGCGGAAGGTGACAAAAGCAGGCAGCCAGGACCTGCGCGCATTCTGGCGCGCCATCTCCGGCGTAAGGGTAAAGTTGCGCGGCGCGCGGTAGCGTGGTGCACTGCGCAGCAGCTTGCGTGTCGCGGATAGCTCATCCAGGGCCAGGCGCCATTCCAGATTGGCCTGGAGCTGATCCTCGAGACGCTTGGTCTCAGCCGGGGTCAACTGACCATCCAGATATGCGGAAAAAAGCTCGTACTCGTTTAACGTTAAATTTTTCATGCTGGCCTCTCAGAATCCAGACGGATTACGGAGGGCAAAAGTTCCCAAAAACCGTGCAGGCAGTCGCGCAGCTTCAGGCGCGCGCGCGCCAGGCGGCTTTTCACCGTTCCAAGCGGGCGTTCCATAGCGACGGACACTTCGGCATAGTCCATGCCCTGCAGATCGACCATCACCACCACCGCGCGAAATTCCGTATCCAGACCGTCCAGGCAATGCTGAATGGCGTTGTTCAACTCGCGGCGTTCCAGTTCCTCCTCAGGCCCGTTGCTGTCATCCGCAAGCCACGAGGGCGATTCGATCTCTTCCTCGTCTTCGTCCAGCGGCTCCAACGAAGTGGTCGGACGGCGCTGGCGGCGGCGCAGTTCGTCGTAGCAGGCGTTGGTGACCATGCGCATCACCCAGGCCTTGAAAGAACCGCCCCGGAAGCTGTCCAGGCTGCGGTAAGCTGCCAGGAAAGCCGTCTGGGTCACGTCCTGGGCTGCGTCCGGGTCCGACAGCATGCGCGCCGCCAGGTTGAAGGCCATGTCCTGATAGGCCAGCACCAGCCGGTTGAACGAGTCCAGGTCGCCCTCGCGGGCGTATTTTACCAGCGCAAGTTCATCCATGGGCAGCCGTCCGTCGAACGACCCACACAGCCAGCCCGCGCCACACCAGCATGCCTGCTGCCGTGGTCAAACCAAGCACCAGCACAAACACGGGCGAGATGGCCCCGTTGAGCCACAGTCCGCGCAGCCAGGCTGCCAGCGGCGCCGCCAAAAAACCCGCCCAGCCGGCGCGCCACAAATTGCGCGGCGCGGCAGTGACCTCAGCGCTGAACAAACTCAGCCAGGGGGCGATTGCCAGCCAACCCGCCAGGCTGGGCACAAATGTCGCCAGCCAGCGCCAGGTCAGGCTGTCGTTGTGAAAGAGGAAGCCGATCAGACTCAATGCCAGAATTGCCAGAAAATCACCGGCCAGAATCCAGCGAGGGAATGAGCGCAATGCAACCATGAAAATATTGTACCAAAGTTGTTGAAAATTCGCAGGATGGTTACTCTGCATCTGCAGCGGCAGAGGCGGCTTTGCGCGCCTCATCAGCCCGCCAGGCATACAGGCCCAACCCGGCAGCCGCCAGGATGAACAGGATGGCAATCCGGTATGTCCCGGT
Source organism: Anaerolineae bacterium (assembly GCA_016213455.1). Lineage (GTDB taxonomy): Bacteria > Chloroflexota > Anaerolineae > Anaerolineales > Anaerolineaceae > Anaerolinea. The sequence goes on from JACRAG010000381.1 coordinate 6,219, forward strand.
GACGCCGTCCACCAGCGCCTGGGCTGGCACGCCCGTGACCGGACTGCCCACCGGCAGCCCGGCTGCCAGCAGCACCTGCGCGGTGAAAATTGTGCCAATGAGCGGCAGGCCGGTGGTGTTGCCCAACGTGCGCGACAGGCTCATCAACCCCGAGGCCACCCCCAGGCGTTTGCGCGGCGCAGCCCCCATAATGGCGCTGTTGTTGGGCGACTGGAACAGGCCAAAGCCCAACCCCAGGGGCGCCAGGCGCAGCACAATCCCCAGCGGGGTCACGTCGGCAGTCAGCGTGCTGATGCCAAAGCAGCCCAGCGCCGCGATCAGCAGGCCGACCAGCGAGATGACGCGCGAACCGAAGCGGTCCGAGAGCAAACCAGCCACCGGCGCAGCCACGCCAATCATGATCGGGCTTGCCATCATAAACAAGCCGACCATTTGCACGGAATACCCCAGCACATCTTCCAGCAGGAAGGGCGTGATGAAACTGGCGGACAGTACAATGAAGACCAGGAACCCCATCAGCAGGTTGGCCGAGAAAAGCCGGTTGCCAAACAGCGACAGGTCCACCATCGGGAAGGCGCTGCGCCGCTGCAGCACGATGAACAGCGCCAGCCCCAGCACCGCGCCGCCCAGCAAAGCCAGCACACCCGGCTGGGTGAAGCCCACATCCTGCCCGCGCGTCATGCCCAGGGCATACGCGCCCAGGGTGGCAAACAACACCAGCGCACCGCGAATGTCACAGCGCTCGCCGCGATTGTGCACCGGTTGGGTGGGGACGAAGCGGGAAACCACCAGGAAGGTCAGCAAGCCCACCGGCACGTTGACGAAGAAGATCGAGTGCCAGCCAATCGTGCCAAACAACATGCCACCCAGCGGCGGGCAGATGGCGATGCCCACCGAGACAATACTGCCGGTGATGCCCAGAGCGCGCCCGCGCTCGTTGGCAGGGAAGACCTCAGTGATGATGGCCGATCCCAGCGCCTGCATGAAGGTGGCCCCCAGGCCCTGCAGCGCGCGGAAGCCGATCAGCCAGTTCTCGTCCGGCGCCAGGCCGCACAACAGGCTGCCAATGATGAAAATGACCAGCCCGCCCTGGTAGAGCTTTTTCTTGTCGTACATATCGCCCAGGCGCGCCGCGCCCAGCATCAGCGCGGTCAGCACCAGCACATAGCTCAACACCACCCACTGCACCGTGGCGAAGGTGGTGTTGAACACCTTGACCAGGGTGGGCAGGGCGATGTTGACGATGGA
>JACRAG010000384.1 GCA_016213455.1 Anaerolineae bacterium
CATGGAGGCGCCGTTTTTGGATCTGCGCCGGATGAAGCGCGTCAGCCCCGAGGGCGGTTCGAGCACAAAGTAACGGAAGATGGGATGCACATTCAACATGCGCAGCCCGTTGCCGATCATGAAAATGCCGATACCGATATACAGGGCGACATGCAGCCAGGAAGAGATCTGGAAAATCGCACCCAGCGCGCCGAACAACGCGCCCAGGATGGTGTACACGATCAGCTTGGCGATCAAAAAGAGGGTGATGGGTTGAGCAATGTGCGGACGGAATTTCTTTCCGCTTTCCGCCTGGTGCTGCTTCACGTCCTGCTCGGCCTGGTAAGCCAGCGTGCTGGTGAGCAAACCGCCCTGTACAGCCAGGCAGCCCAATCCGCCCGCGGTCAAACCGGTAATGAAGGCCAGAAACAAATTCATAGGATCATCCTCAGAATGCGAAGAACTGATATTAAATGATAAAACTAACGATCACTAAACAGTATAGCAAAGCCACCCGCCAGAAAAAATGATACTTAAGTGGGGCAAAAACCCTCACCCGAAGCGGCGAAGGTGAGCTTGTATTGCGCCGAGCGCTTTGTTATATTTATCACAAATTATCAAAGATTCACATTGGGAGAGAAAAAATGAAATTGCGCTTTCTGGCCATTTTGTTGATCGTGGCGCTGCTTGCAAGCTGCGCGCCGCAGGCGAAATCCGATATCAGTGTTGAAGGTGTGTGGGGACGCCCCTCACCCAAATACCCCACCTCGGGTGCCTTTTACATGTTGATCAAGAACAGCGGCGATGCACCCGACAAACTGGTCTCCGGCTCCAGCCCCTCCTGCGAATCGGTGGAACTGCATGAGATGGTCATGAAAGATGACGGCACCATGGGCATGAACCTGCTGGAAAACCCGATTGATATTCCCGCCGGTGGGCAGGTGGAACTAAAAGTGGGCGATCTGCATGCCATGTGCATCATGAAAAAGGACGATTTCCAGATCGGCGCCAAAGTTGAACTCACCCTGAACTTTGAGAAAGCCGGCGAGAAGACCGTCACCGCCGAGATCATGGACAAATAGGCGCACACGACCACCAGTTAAAATCCCCGGACGGGCCAAAAGCCGCCGGGGTTTTTTGCTGCTTTTGTCAGGCGACAGCCGGCAAGCGCAGATTGCCCTTCAGGGTAAACGCAGCTTATTGCTGGCCATTACATTGTCGGACGATCCACCCAAGAAATAATTGTCATTGCGAGCAGCTGTAGGCTTTGCGGAGGCTGCGAAGCAATCTCGCCCTGTATCTTCGCCAAAACGATACTGCGATTAAGAAATCAAAGCCCGGATGGTTGCCTGGTGAGATCGCCACGCCCGGCTCGCGATGACATGTGGAGGTGGATGCAGTGGTCCTTCCGTAGGTCGCGGTTTCGGGCGGTTGAACCACGACAGGTCGAACCCTCCTTCCGCCCGAAACCCGACATTCCCGGCAAAGATGTCGGCGTCTCGGCGAACAACACACATGCCCATGATTTCCCGTGCCCGCCGCGACACCGACCTACGGGTCTTTTCTTCGTAGGGTGTGTTGGCCGCTTTGGGCCAACGCACCATCTGGTTTTCATCCCACAGAAAATGATACGTTGATACCAAAGGAACAAGCGAGATTGCTTCGTCGCCGTCGAAAAACCTCCGGCGACTCGCATTGACACAACTTCATCTGTCATCGCGAGCGAAGCCCGGCAGGGCGAGCGTGGCGATCTCCCGCTTCTCCCGTAGGTCGCGGTTTCGGGCGGTCGAACCACGACAGGTCGAATCCTCCTTCCGCCCGAAACCCGACATCCCATCCGGTAAAGATGTCGGCGTCTCGGCTGTTTTGCCCCTCACGGCTGTTCGCAAAGTAGGTTGACAATCTTGGGGGCGGCGGCGAAGCCGCGGGGGTGGATAAAGGGCTATTCAAAGACTTTGCGAATAGACTTGAATTTCCCTTCAGGGATTTCTCAAAGTCCTAAAGACCAACCCCACCCCGGCCCGCCCCACGCTTTGGGGCGGGAGAAAAAGCCAAAAACCCCCTTCACCGTTGACGGGGAAGGGGGCAAGGGGGATGGGGCAAAGTTCTTTTGACTTTGCAAACAGTCCTGTTTTGCCCCTGCCTTTCTCTTGACGCCCGCCGGATGCGGCACTACAATACTTCCAATCCAATAGAATGCTCCCAGGCGCTCTGTTCCCGTAAGGGCAGGGCATAAAAAGGCGAAGCCGGTGCAAATCCGGCGCTGTCGCGCAACTGTGATGGAGCGGCTCCCCGCAAGGGCAGCCCGTTTCAAAGCCAGGTCGACCGTCTGGGGTGCGTTTCTCACAACCTCGCTGAAAGGAGGTGGGAAGCAAGCAAGGCCCAACCGTTTTGCCTGACCCATCTCCCTGCCGTTTCGACAGGGAGTCATTGTTTAAAACCGTTGTCTATTAATCTTTAGGAAACGCCATGAAATTGCCCTTTCGTTTGAGTGTGATTCTTACCGTTTTAGCCCTGCTGTTGAGCGCCTGCGCCCCCGCAGCCACGCCCACCCCGGCTGCGCTGGTCGTCCCCGATGGCCTGGGCGGCGAGCTGACCCTGTCTGCCCCTGCCCAGCGCGTGGTTTCGCTGGCGCCCTCCAACACCGAAATTCTCTTCGCCGTCGGCGCGGGCAAACAGACCGTGGCGCGCGAAGATTTCTCCAACTTCCCCGAAGAAGCTGCCGCGCTGCCCTCGGTGGGCGGCAACATGGGCAGCTATGACCTCGAAAGCATGGTCAGCCTGACCCCGGACCTGGTGCTGGCTTCTCCGCTCACCTCGCCCGAGTCAATCCAGGCCATTCAGGACCTCAAACTGCCCCTGCTGGTGGTGCCCAACCCCAAGAACCTGGCGGAACTGTACGCCAACCTGGAACTGGTCGGCAAGCTGACCGGGCATGACGCGGAAGCCAAAACGCTGGTGGAAAGCCTGAAAGCCCGCGAAGCCAAAGCCCTGGAAGTGGCCGCCAAAGCCACCGAAAAACCGCTGGTGTTCTACGAACTGGACGCCACGGAGCCGGCCAAACCCTGGACCAGCGGCCCCGGCACTTTCATCGACCTGCTCATCGGCCTGGCCGGCGGGCAGAATGTGGGCGCCTCGCTGCAGGGTGAGTGGGCGCAGATCAGCCAGGAAGAGCTGATTGTGCAGAACCCCGACCTGATTCTGCTGGGCGATGCCCTCTACGGCGGCGTGACCCCCGAACAGGTGGCCGCCCGCCCCGGTTGGGAAGCGATCAAAGCCGTGCAGAACAACCGCGTGCAGACTTTCAATGACGACCTGGTCTCGCGCCCCGGCCCGCGCCTGGTGGACGGCCTGGTTGAGCTGGTCAAGGTGCTGCACCCCGAACTAGCCGGCGAACTGAACTGATGGTAAATCTGCGCGGCCGGGTCTGGCAGCCTGGCAGCGCATCGCGAAGGTGAGATGAAACACGCTGTCCGTCCTTATCCGGTCGTCCTACTGCTTCTTGCAGCCGCCATCCTCCTCTCTGTGGCGGTGGGCAGCGTGTTCATCCCCTTCGGCAGCCTGTTTGAGGTGCTGGCCGCCCGCCTGAGCGGCCGGCCCCTCAGCCAGGCGCTGCAAGCCTACGACACGATTCTTTTCAGCCTGCGCCTGCCGCGCACGGCGCTCATCGCGCTGGCGGGGGCCGGGCTGGCCGGCAGCGGCGCAGCCTACCAGGGCTTGTTCCGCAATCCGCTGGCCGACCCCTACCTGGTGGGGGTGGCATCGGGCGCCGGATTGGGCGCCATCCTGGCGATGACCGCCGGGTTGACCGCCACCTTCCTGGGCCTGGTGGCTGTGCCTGCCGCGGCCTTCGTCGGCGCCCTGCTGACGGTGTGGATCGTCTATCAACTGGCGCACGTCGGGCGCAGCGTGCCCACCACCAACCTGATCCTGGCCGGCGTGGCGGTCAGCTCCTTCGCCAGCGCGCTGACCTCCTTCCTCATGCTCACCTCCACCGGCGAACTACGCCGCGCGCTGGTGTGGCTGATGGGCGGCTCAGCCATGAGCGGCTGGCCCCCGGTCCTGGCGGCCCTGCCGTACATCGCCATTGGCCTGGGGGTGCTGGTGATTTCGGGACATTCTCTCAACGTGTTTCAGTTTGGCGAAGAACAGGCCCGCCAGCTTGGCCTGCCGGTCGAGCAGGTGCGCCTGATTGTGGTGGCGGCGGCCTCGCTGGTCACTGCGGCAGCCGTGTCCTTCGCGGGCATCATCGGATTTGTGGGATTGGTGGTTCCGCACATCGTGCGCTTTGTATGGGGCGGCGACTACCGCCTGGTGCTCCCGGTCTCCATCATCGGCGGCGCGGCCCTGCTGCTGCTGGCAGACGTGCTGGCGCGGGTGCTGATGGCGCCGCAGGAACTGCCGGTGGGCATCATCACCGCCCTGGCGGGCGCACCGTTCTTCCTCTGGCTGCTGCGCCGTGCACGCCAGCAGGCTTTCTGGTAAACCGGCAACGAGGTTCGCATGCTAAAAGTTGAAGGGCTGAACGTACATTACGGCGAGCGTCCCATCCTCAAAGACATTTCCTTTGAGGCCCAGCGCGGGCAGATTTTGGGCGTCATCGGTCCCAACGGCGCGGGAAAAACCACGCTCATCCGCGCCCTGAGCGGCGTGCTGCCGCTGCGTTCGGGCGCCATGCACGTCAACGGCAAAGACCTGCGCCGCATGAGCGAACAGGAACGTGCCCGCCTGGTGGCGGTGGTGCCGCAGGCGCGCAACCTGCCCCCGGCATTCACCGGGCGCGAGATGGTGCAGATGGGCCGCACTCACTACCTCAACTGGCTGGGGCAGCTCTCCGTGCGCGACAACCAGCGCGTGCTGCAGGCCATGCAGCGTTCCAGCACCCTGGAACTGGCCGACCGGCGCATGGGCGACCTGTCGGGCGGAGAACAGCAGCGCCTGCTGCTGGCGCGCGCCCTGGCCCAGGAAGCCCCCCTGCTGCTGCTGGACGAACCCACCACGCACCTCGACCTGCAGTACCAGATCGGTCTGCTGGACGCCGTGCGCGACCTGGTGGACCGGGACGGGCTGACCGTGGTGATGACCCTGCACGACCTCAACCTGGTCAGCCGCTACGCCGACCGGCTGTGCCTGCTGGTGGAGGGCCGGATTCAAGCACTGGGCACCCCCGAAGAGGTGCTCGATCCTGCGCTGCTCAGCCAGGTGTATCACGTCCCGCTGCAGCGTATGCGCGCCAGCGAGGGCGGTCGCCCCATCATCCTGCCCACGGTCCTGTAAAACGGAAGCATCATCAACAACGACCCTTTCTCCGGCAAGAGAAAGGGTCGTTGCGTTTCATCCCGGTTTTACCCCCCGTGCGAGGGTCAATCTTGACCCTCATCGAACAAGGAGGAGTTTCAGCCGATTTGCGGATAACCATCCGATGCGAAGGGTGGATTAATTTATTCCACCACCTTGGTGTAGGTGTTGAAGCTGGGCGGGTGCTCCAGGTGCTTTTTGACCGCGCACATGTTGGCCGTGCGCACCAGCGACTCATAATACTTGTCCGGGAAGCTGGCGGGAACCTGAATCTCCAGGTCCACCGTACCCACCATGCCGGTCATCGGATCGCGGTGAATGCGCTCGACGATGCGAATGCCTTCGGTGGGCAGCCCACGCTGGCGGCAGAAACCCAGCACATAAATCCCCGCGCAGGTGCCAATGGACGAAAGGAACACC
>JACRAG010000386.1 GCA_016213455.1 Anaerolineae bacterium
ACAGGTGGTGGATGGCGGTGTTGCCCACAGCTACCACGTCCACAATCTGCGCCGGAAGCAGGCCTTCCTTCTGGCAGAACTCGTCCACGGTCTGGTTGACGGTTTCCACCAGGCGGGTCTGCAGCAGGCGGCGATTGTCCTCGGAGCGGTTGGCAAACGCGATGCGGCTGACCACGTCCTCACCGTAAGCGATTTGCGGGTTCATCACGCCGGTTTGCTGCAGCAGCGCGCCGCTTTCCAGGTCCACCAAAAAGACCGCCAGCTTGGTCGAGCCGATGTCCATCGCCAGCCCGGCGATGCGCGCCCCGTGAGGCAACACCGCCACCAGTTCACAGTGACCGGCCTGGCGGCGCAGGGCCAGGCGGGCGCGCCAGGCGTGCGCACGCAGCAGCTGCGACAGGCTGCCCAACAGCAGCGGCCCGCCTTCCAGCGGCGGCAGCCCGTGTTCCATCAATGCCTGGTTGACGCGCGTCAGGTCGGAGCGCAGGTCGGTCAGGCTGGGCGGTTGCAATTCCAGATCCAGCGCTGTCACCAGCGGGTCCAGCGCCACGGCGCCTTCACGGCCTTCCACCTGCATCTTCTGTCCTGCCAGCAGCGACTCGCGCGGCACATCCACGCGCACATCCTCCAGCGGAACGGTCTGGCAGGCCAGGCGGAAGCCCGCCGCCAGGGCTTCGCGGCCCAATTCCTCCACCTCGGTCTCCGAAGGCGGGGTGACGCGCCCCTGCGAAATGCGCACCTTGCAGGTGGAGCAAATGCCAACGCCCCCGCACGAAGCCACCAGCTCAATGCCGGCGCGCTGCGCGGCTTCGAGCAGGTTGGTGCCGGGTTCCACCTCAATGCGGCGTCCGGCGGGCTGGAGCGTGACGATCATGGGCGGCATAAGATCAGCCTTGTTTGACGGCGCGCGCGATGGCGCGCAGATGGTCGGGAGAAGTGCCGCAGCAGCCGCCCATCAGGCTGGCTCCGGCGGCAATCCAGGCGGGCGCGTGCCCGCCCATCATTTCGGGGGTGGTGTCATAGCGCATGCGCCCATCTGCATCCGTGGACGGCAGGCCCGCGTTGGGCTTGAACCAGATGGGCAGGCTGGTGGCGGCGCGCAGGTCGGTGAGCACCTTGAGGTTATCCTCCAGGCTGCGCCCGCAGTTGACGCCCACCGCGCTCACGCCGGCTTCGTTCAACGCCTGAGCCACCTGAACCGGGCGCACGCCCATCATGGTGCGCGTGCCGCGGTCGTAGCTGAAGGAGCACACCACCGGCAGATCGGTGACGGAGCGCACACCGCGCACCGCAGCCAGGGCTTCGTTAAGGTCAAACTGGGTCTCCACCACCAGCACGTCCACGCCGGCTTCCGCCAGCAGGCGCGCCTGGGCGGCATATTCAGCTTCGGCCACATCCGCGGTGAGCGTGCCGGAAGGCTCCAGCATCTCGCCCAGCGGGCCGAGCGAACCGCCCACCAACGCATCCGTCGCCGCGGCTGCCTGGCGGGCCAGCGCCACTGCGCGGCGATTGGTCTCTTCAAAGCGTGCTTCCAACCCGGCGTGCGCCAGATGCAGGCGGCTGGAGCCAAACGTGTTGGTCAGGATCACATCCGAACCAGCCGCGATGAAATCGGAATGCAGCGCCAGCACCTGCTCGGGATTGTCCAACACCCACAGGTCCGAGGGCGTGCCAATGGGCAGCCCGCGCATTTGCAGATTGGTACCGGTGGCGCCGTCCAACACCAGGGGACGGCCTGCAGCGAGGCGATCGAGAAAACGGAATGCGGTCATATGGGATACTCCATGCGCGGCTGGCGCAACATGACAACGTTGTCTTTTTGGGGCATTGATATTGTACTATAATTTACAAGCGCAGTGCATACGATTTTGCAAGGACAATTTTCCAGGCGCAGCGCATACCCCCTTCCCCCCACAAACCTGTCACTTCGCCCGGCTCGCCATGCCATTTAAGAGATGCCGAAACGGTGGTGTGTTGCCTCGGCGTGATCATTCCGCCGGGCGAAGCGCCGCGGAAGCAGTTGCTCTTCCCGCACGATCCGTCTTAGAGGGGCGGGGGCAAATTGAACAGCCGGGTGACCAGCGGGCCATATACGAGCCCCCAGAAGATGCGGATGGCGAAGGCCAGGACAAATCCGAGCGCCCAGAAGAATGGAACAGAATATCGTTTGGGCTGAAGGGAAGTGTCCCAGAGGAGCTCCGCGTCTACAAGTACCAGGGGCGCGGCAATAAAGCTTGCGTAGGCGAGGGTGTAGTACGCGAGGGTCAGGGGAGAGAGGAAGAAGAAAGGTGACGCGATCTGGGAAACCAGAACCCCAGTGAAAACAATCCCCTCGGTCAGGCTCTTGCCGCCGGCTAAGAAGAACACCTCCTTGAAAGAGGCGTGGGTTTGCCTGATGACGAAGTAGGCCACGATCGCAATCGGGATGTAATCCCCTTGGGCCAGGAGGAAGGAGGGGACGGTGCTCGGGTGCAAGCCGCCGACCCCTTCACCGTTGACGGTGAGAGTCAATTCATAGACCATGCCGAACAGCCAGACCAGGAACACGTATACGAAGGGGGCAACAACCCTGGGGAGACGAACGAACTGCGAAATAGGATGGCCTCTCGCATCTGCCCACATACCGCCCAGCATGAGGGTATACAGGCCTAACTCGGCAGGCCAATAGCGCGATCGCGGGTCTGTGGAAATGGCGGAATTAAGCGCCCAAAACGTAAGGCCGGCCACAACCCAGAACCAGATGTTCCACAAGCCCCGGCTGAACATGGTTCGAGTCTTCATGGGCCCTGTCAAGTTGTTCTCCTTTCAGCCCACCATTGGCGGACCCGATCTATGGCGCCCCAACTTTTTTTGATACAGCCAGACGCACAATCCTCCGAAGCATGGTTTTATACCGTCATTTGGCTGTGAAATCGTTTATCGACTTTAATGATTATAGATCAGGCTTGCCGGTCGGTGTCACGTCTGTGCCCTGGAAGGGCGCGGCGGGTGAAGGGGGAGAAATGCACACTTCTCCTCCGCCACGACGCCGACACCTTTGCCGGGTGGGATGTCGGGTTTCGGGCGGTACGAGGATTCGCCCTGCCGTCGATTCGACCCGCCCGAAACCGCGACCTACGGGAGAAACTGGAATGAAGTTATTTGGTTTTCGAATAACTAAGTAAAGTTTCTATTGACAAAGGTCCATTGCTTTGGACATTTCGGTCGTTTCCAAAGTATAAAAATAATCGTTCTGATCTAATAGAAGAAAAGCAGATTTGGTATCACTATCCATTAAATCAAATCGTTTAATTCCTGAAATACCAGAGAATAATTTCCGATTACACTTGCCGTCTGACCGGATTATTCCAAGATATGATTTGTTGTTCCCATCCCTTAAAATATAAACAATCCAATCGCCAGTTTTATCCCACCTGGGATTAGCAATGGAAATCACCGGTTCCTTTATTAATTCCATTAACGTTCCATTTTCAACATTGAATTCATAAAGACTATATGGCGGCGTGCCATAAATAAGGGCAATTTTTTTACCGTCTGGAGACCAGGATGCTTCAATGATAGATTCATCTCTGTTTCTCGCCTCCACCAGAACACTGCTTTTCCCAGAAGATAAATTAACAAGACACATACAAGGCCGTTTTGGATTTCCGCACGATCCAATGGTAATTAATTCCTGACTTGTGGGAGACCAGGATTCCGGCTCACCGTCACATGCATAATCCTCAATGGGTTCCCTTTCACTATTTTGGTATCCGAAAAACCCCTCTACACCTGTGTCAATATTATGGCTCAAGAAAGCCCACTGTGAACGATTTTGATCAAAAGCATAAAAAACGATTTCTTCCTGCGGAAACAAGCGTTTATTTTCCTTACTGGTTAGATTTAACTGATATACACCAAAATCATTCCCGTGTTGAGTTCCGACATATATAACTTTATCCGGGTAATTACTCCATGCTGGTCTAGAAACACCTATGATATCTTTCGGGCGTTGGTAACGCAATATACCAGGTTGATCATCTATTAAAGGGTGATCTTCGCCAAATGGATTGAACCTCGGAATAACGAATGTTAGAAGTGCGACCAATCCGCAGGCAAGTAATCCGAGAAAATACACTCTTTTTTTCATTGTATTAACCCAAGTTGCCACCAAAGGAAGTTGATACAAGCGGCAAGGACAAACAGAACGACTTTGGGTTCAAAACCGCGAGCGAGCTCATCCGGGCGAGCGTGGCGGTCTCCTGTCAGGAGTCTTGTAGGTCGGTGTCGCGGCGGATGACAGGGAAGAAATGAGCACCTCTCCTCCGCCACGACGCCGACATCTTTGCCGGGTGGGATGTCGGGTTTCGGGCGGATCGTGGGAGCGCCCTGCCGTCGATTCGACCCGCCCAAAACCGCGACCTACGAGAGAACCGCAGCACCCCATCATCGCGTGTCGCCGCGAGCGAGCCCATCCGGGCGAGCGTG
>JACRAG010000387.1 GCA_016213455.1 Anaerolineae bacterium
AAACTGTATCCGGAGACGATTTCGCCGCGCCCACTGATGCTGGAGACCTTCGAGACCATGCGCACTGCCTGCGCGTCGCCACAGGTGGAGTGGCGCTGGAATGTGCCGGAACGACTGCCCTGGATGCAGATTGACCCGGCGCGTTTCAAGCAAATTTTGTTAAACCTGCTTTCCAATGCCGAAAAGTTCACCGATTCAGGCCACATTGAGCTGGGCTGCGCGGTGGAGCCGCCCAACCTGCACCTTTGGGTCGAGGATACCGGCCCTGGCATCGTCGAAGAACTGCAAGCGCGCATTTTTGAACCGTTTGTGACCAGCGGAATCTCGCACCGCGGTGAGGAAGGCATCGGGCTGGGGCTGGCGATCACACGGCGCTTCGTGGCGCTGCACAAGGGCAGCATGCGCCTCGATTCAAACCCGGGTCGGGGGAGCACCTTCCATGTTTATCTTCCGCTGCCCAACCTGAGCGGTAAAACCATCGCCCTGCCGGAAGGCGCCCAGCGCGTGCTGTTGGTGGTGTCTTCGCGTAATCCGCTTTCACCGGTAGTGGAGGAGATGGCCGCGCGTCAAGAACTGCGCGTCCTGCGGGTGAGCACCGGCATGGATCTGACCAGCGCGCTCCGGGATGTGCACCCGGTGGCGCTGGCCTGGGATATGCTGACCGCCGGACAGGCAGATTGGGCTTTGCTGGAAGAACTGCAGCGTTTTCCCTCGGTGGCGCAGTCGCCTTTCATCCTTTTTGCACAGGATGAACTGGCGCAGCGTGGCGCAGATCCATCCGGGTTGACCGGGGTGGTCTCCAAACCTTATGATTCGCGCTCCTTTAAGGAAATCGTGCAATCCATGCATCCCGGTTACGGCACGGAACCGATCCTGATCGTGGAAGATCACTTGAAGGAATGTGAAGCCCTGGTCCAGGTAGTTTCTGAGACCTTCCCCGAATCGCCGATTCGCTGTTTTCACGACGGCAAGGAAGCGGTGGACTGGTTGATTAACCATACCCCTTCCTTGATCCTGCTGGACCTGATGCTGCCGGGAAAATCGGGCTTTGAGGTGCTGGACTTTGTCCGCTCGCATCCCGCGATAGCTCAAAAGCCTGTGGTGGTGGTGAGCGGCAAGAAATTGACCCCGGAGGAGATCGAGAGACTGGATTACAACAGGGTTTCCTACCAGGTCAAACAGGTGCTTTCGCGCGTGGAATTTGCAGCTGTGCTGCAGCGCGCCGGCGAACCCGGCCTACCCCAGGTGACCAGTGTGGCGGTAAAACGCGCCATTGGCTACATTCATAACCATTATGGGGAGTCATTCTCACGCCAGGAGCTGGCCCGCGCGATTGGGGTGAGTGAGTCTTACCTGAGCCACATTTTTCATGAAGAAATGGGTCTGCCGTTGTGGGAATTCCTGACACGCTACCGGATTCTGGAGGCGCAGCGCATGCTGCTGACCTCATCGCTGCCGGTCAGGCAAATTGCAGCCGAAGTGGGCTTTGAGGATGCCGCCTATTTCTCGCGGGCCTTCCAGCGGGTGGTGGGTCAATCTCCACGCGAATTCCGACAGTCTGGTCTGAATTCCCTCCCCTGATCGCAGGATATTCCGGTTTTATTGCACAATAATCCAAATATTCTCGTGGTGTAGATGCTATATTCTTTCTGACAGTGCTCACATTGTACTGATTACCCTCTGACCGAATTGCCGTTTCTTTTGTAAACCCGTCATCCTGATGGAGTCGGGTCTGGTTTGCCATGCCGGCTGTTGAGGCGTGACGATCGTTCGGCGCTGTCACATTGTTTCCTGTCTGGAATCCTGTTATTTGTTCCAAATTCAAGAGGAGTACCCATGTCTGGAAAGTATTCTCGCCGTGATTTTCTCAAGACAGCCGCGATCGGCACCGCCGGCGTCATGCTGGCGGCTTGCGCGCCGGCGGCTCCAGCCGAGTCGGGTGAAACCAAGACCGAAGGCGGCAGCGCCCCGGCTGGTGAAACCATCAAGTTGACCTACTGGCATGCGTGGACCGAGCAGTGGGAAGAGATGACCAAAGCGGTGTGCGACGGCTTTAACAAAGCCAATTCCGGCATCGAAGCTCACGAAGAAGTCATCCCTGGCGCAGAACTGACCACCAAGCTGCTCAGCTCCATCGCCGCCGGTTCTCCGCCGGACATGATCACCATCTATTCGTCCATGAACATCCCCAGCCTGGTGGAACAAAATGCGTTGGTCGATATGGCCAACCCTGATGACCAGGCCCAGGCCAAAGACTGGTTCCATCCCTCCGTACTGGAAATGGGCACTTATAAGGGTAAAGTCTGGGGCCTGTCCTACTGGCAGCAGACCGCCTGCCTCGGATACAATAAAAAAGCATTCACCGAAGCTGGTCTCGATCCCACCAAACCGCCCACTACGCTGGATGAACTGGACGCGATGGCTGAGAAATTGACCAAGATGGAAGGCGACCAGATTTCTGTCATCGGTCACCTGCCCAATAATTATTGGCAGTGGGCTGCCGCCTTTGGCGCCAACATTTATGATGAAGCCAGCCGCAAGGTGACCGCCAACGATCCCAAGATGGTGGAAATGTTCAAATGGATGGCTTCCTACTCGAAGAAATATGATGTGACCAAGGTGCAGGCATTCGAGCAGGGCCTGGCAAGCGAACGCGCCGGCACGCTGGATCCCTTCCTGGCTGGCAAGATCGCCATCCATGAAGTAGGCGGCGCCTGGAAATTGGGCGACTTCAAGAAATATGCTTCTGACGAAGGCTTTGAGTTCGGCATTCTGCCCAGCCCCAATCCGGCGGGCATGACCGGCGTTTCCACGCACAGTTATGGTGACTTCACCGTGGTGCCCAGCGGCGTCAAGAACCCGGATGCCTCCTGGAAGTTCGTCAAGCACAC
>JACRAG010000389.1 GCA_016213455.1 Anaerolineae bacterium
GCGAATGTGAAGAAGAGTTGGGGTATCGCCCGACCAGCCTGCGCCTGGAAGGCATCTTCACCAACTTTGTCGAGGGCAAAAGCGACCACATCGCGGTCTTTTCAACTCGCGCCAGCGATATCCCCGGCAAGAAAAACGCTGAGATCGCAGAGTTCGCTTTCTTTGACCCCTCCGCGCTGCCGCAGGACATCCTGGGCGGACACCGCCGGCGCATCGTGGAATTTTTCCGCAATCCGTCCTGGCCCAAAAGCGGGGAGTGGTAACACCGAATGGAGCGGTTGAGCCGGCTTCGCCTGGAAATGCGGCAAGGCAGGCGGTGCTCTACCGGGGGAAATGAACGCACATCCTCTAAAAAATCGAGAAATCCTTGCGCTGCGTTGGGCAGCCATCTACGCTGCGGGCTGCCTGGCGATTTTCGCTGCGCTCAATTTTTTCCGCGCTTACTCGGCAGGCACAGCCAACGTCCAGCCCACCGGCATACCGCTGGTCCTGGCGTTTTGGAGCCTGCTCTATCTGCCCACAGTGATTCTCCCGCTGCTCAACGCCGGCTGGCAGGTCGTTGAATTTGGCTTTGCCATCAATCCACCGATGGCGCTGGCGAGTGTGTTGGCTGCCACGGTGTGCGTGGCGATGAACCGCCAGTTGGTTCCCTGGGACAGCGCGGCACTGGAGGCATTTGGGCGCACCGGCGAAGAGCTTTTCTTCCGCGGCTTCCTTTTCACCCTGGCACTGCGATTGTTCCAAAATCGCCGCCGGCCCTGGTTATGGGCTGTCGGGCTTTCCAGCCTGGCGTTCGCCTGCGTGCATACCCAGGCCTTCCAGGCCTCCTATTACGATCGCTACGGCACATCCAGCCTTTCGCCCGCCTTCCTCATCACCCAAAGCTTGCTCAACATCTTTGCCATGGGCGTTGGGCTGGCGCTGGTGCGCTGGGCGACGCATTCCATCCTGCCCTGTGCGGTCATCCACTGCCTGATCAACGGCGGACCTCTGACCCTGCCGTTTGTGGCGCTGATCTATGCAGGCTTTTGTTTCTGGGCATACCGGCGCGGTGAAACCCTTTGGAGCAAAGCCCCCCCGATCCGAGCGCCATGATTAAAAAAAGCGACCCCTGCCGGTCGTGAGCAGGGGTCGTTGATGGCATGAGATGGGCTAAAAGCCCATTTCCTTCATAATCCGCGCCTCATCCGCCTTGCCCAGGTCTTTCCCCAGCAGTTCGGCCCAGAATTTCTCGTCATACCGTCGCGAGCGCAGCGGGATGGGCATGGGCACGCCCCAACCCAGCAGCAGCACCTCTTCCTTGGGCTGCAGGCGCGCCAGCATGCCGCGCAGTGCATCCTTGCCCGCCAGCCCAGACAGAACCGCCTGAATATCCAGGTCGTCACCCAGCCAGCCCGACACGCGCGTACCCAACTGCGACATCACCTCATCGTAAATCTGCGAGGGACGCTGGTCGATGATCAGCAGGGTCACATAATATTTCCGCATCTCGCGGGCAATGGTTGAAAAAGCCGTCTGTGCCGCCATTTCGCGGTTGAGCAGCTTGTGCGCCTCTTCAACCACGATCACCAGCGGGCGGGGTTTCAACTCAGGCTTGTTGGTGCGCAGATAGTCATTGGTCTTGCGCTCCCAGGCGGCGCGGATGCGCCGGGTGAGGATGTTCGCCACCAGCAGGTAATCCAGGTCGCCCTCATGCTTGCCAAAGGACAGCACCACATGCTGCCCGGCTTCCAGCGCCTTGATGATCTCGCTCACGGTGTCAGCCGCGGGGGTGGTCACAATATATTCGCGGCTGAACACGCGCCCCAGCTTGCTGTGCAGGCCTTCGGCAGCCGCGGCATTGATGCCCGCTTTCAACGCCCATTTCGCCACCGAGTCTTCTGCGTCCACCAGCTTGCCGTTCTCATCCTCCACCTTCGCGCCGTAACGCAGGGCTTTGAACTCGTGGAACCAGTTGCTGCCAAATTCGCGCTCCAACGCCGCCAGGGTGGTGGGGGTGGTCTCCTTCAGGTTCAATTCGCGGGTCAGCATCTCGATATCCGCCGCATCAATATCCCGTTCGGCAATTTCAAGGTTGAAATCAGCCTGCACACCGCGGAAATCTGAACCGCGCCCCAACCCAACCAGCCGCACCTTGGAGCGAAACTTGGATTTCAAGCCCGGCAGGGTGATGTTGCGGTCCGAGTCATTCACATCTGGACCGTACTCGTTGTGCATGTCAAAGATCAACGCGCCAGCCACGTTGGAATGAATCAACCCGGCCAGGATGATACGCGTCAGGAAAGACTTGCCCGTTCCGGTAGCGCCGAAGATCCCCGACGAACGCTGAACCAGCTTGTCCAGGTTCAGGCAGACGGGATGGCCCTGTTCGCGTGTGTAGCCCACCACAAAACTGCCCTTGTCGCCGGCATCACCGAAGATCTCGGCTACATCTCCGGCACCCGCCAGGCGCACACGCGCGTGATGCGCCGGGATGGTTTTGATCGGCAGCGGACGGGGTGGGTTCTTCTCATGTTCCTGCCACCACCGGCTGTAACGTGGGTCGCCGGGGTCAGGCGGTTGTTCCAGCATCAACGCAGGCAGCACCTCCAGGTTGGTGTACAGCGTCTGCCCGTGCAGCAGCGCCGCCAACGCAGCCGGCAGGCGCTCCTCGCTCTGCTCATCCGCGAAGCGCGGATCGGTGGACCCGAGCTGCAGATCCGTCACCAGGCCGTAAAACAACCATTCGCCGCTCTCCACCACCACAAAAGCGCCTTCCTGCACCTGGTTGGCTGGCACGGTCAGGCGCACGCGCAGATTTTCCTTCAAGCCGCCGCCCACCACATAACCGATATAATTCGCCCCATCCTGAGCCGGCGACGAATTCAATGCCATCGCTCGATCTGCCATATTAGAACTCCTCCCCAATCGCCGCCATCACATCCATCAGCCGCCCGTAATCGTCGCGCAGCAGGGTGATCAATTCCTGCGCAGCGCGGTCGCGCCAATGTGGGTTGCCGGCTGCCAGGTGCGCCGGGTGCGCCTGGCGCAGGTGCGCCGCCAGCAGGTCGCCCACAGGGA
>JACRAG010000390.1 GCA_016213455.1 Anaerolineae bacterium
CTTTGCGCTTCCCGCGCCGGTAAAATTCACGGAAGGCGGTGTTGAGCAGCGCATTGGCGATTCCGCGCCCGCGCCATTCGCGGCGCACACCCAGCGAATTCACCCAGGACATCTCAGGATCCTCTACGATGAAGTTGGCACAATAGGCAGTACCGGCAATCTCAGCGCCATCCAGCGCCACATACCAGATCGATGGATCAAAGTGCGGGTTGCTGCCAACGAAGTGCCGCCAGCGTTTCAGCGACTCCTCAAACGGCTCTTCCACAAAACCAAAGTGATCGCGAAAAGCCAGGCGAATGCAGCGCACAGCCTGCTCAAACTCGGTTTCCATGTCCAGAGGCCGGATGGTGATGCCTTCCGGCACAGGCAGCGGGGCAGGCTCTTCAGGCATGTCGATGCGCATGGTGTAGCTGCTGCGAATATGCTTGAATCCGCGGCTTAACAGAATCTCCCGCGCCCGATCGTGTTGAGCTGGAATCATCTGGGTCAGCGTCACCCGCGCCTCTTGCGGCGCTTTGGAGATGTGCGGTTGAGCAGCCTGCACCATCCAGTCCGCCAGGGTACTGCCCAGCCCGCGCCCCCACAGATCGGGGCGTACGGCTGCGTAACAGTACAGGTGCACATGCGGAGCAGCCATGTCTTCCACATCGGCATATCCCGCCAGGTTGCCCTGCTCGTCGATTATCACCAGGGTGTCGGTATGCATATCAATGCCCGGCATCTCCCAGAAACTCTTTAATGTATCCAACGACTCGACATTTTCTCCGGTAACAGCGTTCGAGCAGGCGTTCAGCAGCTCCACCGCCGGTTGAATATCTGCCATCTGCGCAGGACGTACTGTGAATCCTTCAGGCAGGATTCGAACTGTGGAAAAGTCGATCTGGGTCATGTTATTTCTCCCTCTTTTATTGAGCTAACCGTTGCGATGCAGCTTGCCGCTGCGTTTGGCATACCATTCCGCCCGGCCAAATACCCACAAACCAGCCGGAATGAGGAATACGCCCATCAAGAGCACGGGCCAAACATACTCCCACAAATCCAGCGTGGGCGTGCCTTCCAGCAGCGCTTTACGCACGCCGTCCAGCACATAGGTAGCCGGGCTAAATTTGGCCAGAACACGCAGGAAACCCGGCAGCACTTCAACCGGGTAATACACGCCGGAAACCAGCAGCAGCAAGGCGATAAACACATTCGACATCTGCGCACCGCGCTCCGGGAAGAGCAGCGGCAGCGACGACGACATGATGCCCACGCCGATAAACGACAGGCTGCCTGCCAGCAGCACCAGCAGCCCGCCCCACAGGTTGGAGCGCCCCAAATTGATGTCGAAAACCAGCGACGTCACCACCAGGATGATGCCGGTGAACACCAGGCTGTACATCACCGCAAAAATCGTCTGTCCAAACATGTGCGTAAAGCGGTGGATGGGCGCCATCAACGTGTATTCGATGGTGCCTTCCCAGCGTTCAATATTGATCAGGTCGGTGATCCAATAGAAGATCATCGATAAGAAGCGCCAGATCAGGTTACCCACCAATAAATACAGCACCAGGTAACCGGTATCCAACACTGGAGGCTGGGCGCCCGGCGCGCTGAGCGCACCCATGCCCAGGCCGATGAAACTGACCGAAAGGCTCTCGGCGGTCGAATAGACCAGCCAGACGATTTCCCACGACCAGTACCGTTTGATTAGATTGAAGTTGCGTTCGACAAAGGCGAACGACGCGCGGAGTTGAACCGTAGCCGCGGTCATTGGATTTCTCCTTTTATCGCTCCTGCAGAGCCAACCACTCTCCCCGCAAGATACCCATATAAATCATGTCGTAACGCTTGCCTGCTTTCATGAGAACCTGGCGAACCCGGCCTTCTTCCTGGAAGCCACACTTGATATACGAGCGGTATCCACGCGGGTTGTACTCAAACACATTCAGGTTCACGCGGTGCAGGTTCAGCGTATCAAAGGAATAGCGCAGCAGCAGGCGCATGGCATCTGTGCCGTACCCCTTGCCCCAGTGCTGGCTCTCGCCAATTCCGATGCCCGTCCATGCGCTGCGGGCAGTCGCATCGATGCCGCTCAGATCGACAAAGCCGATCAACTGGTCATCATCCAGCTTGCGAATGCCAAACAGAGCGTAATGATCCATCTCTTTTTCGAGCCACTCCTTAATGGAAGCAGGCGAAAAGAGACGGGCCGGGTCAGTATCCAGCATCCGGCAATATTCCAGATTGCGGAACCAACCCGACCACACATCGATATCTTCATGCTTTTCAAGCAGCACCAGGCGCACTTTTTCACCGGTAAGGTTGAGCGTGCTCATAGAGCAGCCTCCGCCACCCCGGCAAACGCCGCCCATTCGGGGCGCAGCATGCCAAACATCAGCCGGTCGAAATAGCGACCGTTCTCAAAAAGCGCCTGGCGCTGGCGCACTTCAAGGTAAAAGTTGGCGGCGGTGTAAAGCGACAG
This sequence comes from Anaerolineae bacterium, assembly GCA_016213455.1. Taxonomy (GTDB): domain Bacteria; phylum Chloroflexota; class Anaerolineae; order Anaerolineales; family Anaerolineaceae; genus Anaerolinea. The sequence continues at coordinate 2,465 of JACRAG010000390.1, forward strand.
GCTCATATCGTCCAGTTCATCCACCGGCACAGTCACCCGGAACAGGTTCATTTCATCAAAAGCGTAGCGCAAGCCCA
>JACRAG010000393.1 GCA_016213455.1 Anaerolineae bacterium
CAAAATCCTCACGGGTGCGCTCAATCTCGACACCCACCGAGTGCGCAAAACGTACCGCGCCGGGTTTTTCCACCCGCACGCGCACTTTTTCCACGCCGTTCTCCTGCAGCGCCAGTTTGGCGATGTCCGCCGCCAGGGCTTCCACGGTCAGGCGCGCGGCGGTTTCGGCGTGCTGCATGGCGCGTTTGGCCACCGTGCGGTAGGAGACCGAGTCGTTCAGGTCGTCGCTTTCGCCGGCCTTGTGCAGGTCAACGTAGAGGGTGATGTTGATCAGGATTTCCTGCGGTTTTTCGCGTTCCCAGTCATTGATGCCGATGATGCCGCGCGCGATCAGGTCGCGAATGATGATTTGATCCATGCAAATTTCTCCAAAGATGAATTCGGCTGCGACTCAGCCGTAGTTGTATTATAGAACGTGCCGGCCGCCGTCAACATGGATGATTTCGCCGGTGATGTAGCCTGGCCCATCCAGCAGGAACAGGGCCGTAGCGTCCACTTCCGCCAGGCTGGCCCAGCGTTGGGCGGGCACCTGCGCCAGCGGCCCCGAGTCGGGTGGTGTGATATTCCCGCCCTCGTTGGGCGGCATACTCCCGCCTGGATTCGGCGGCATATTCCCGCCCTCGTTGGGCGGTAATATCGCGCCGAGGGCCATGCCGTTGACGCGAATGCGCGGGGCCAGGGCAGCCGCCATCGAGCGGGTCAGCCCGGCCAACCCCACTTTGCTGATGGTATAGGGCAGGTGGTCGGGGCCGGGACGAAGCGCGCGCCAGTCCAGCAGGTTGAGGATGCTGCCGTTCTGCCCGGCGGGCAGGCAGCGCGCAAAAGCCTGCGAGAGCAGGAAAGGCGCGGTCAGGTTGACCGCAAGGTTGCGGTTCCAATCCGCCAGCGTGGTGCTGTCCCATTCCAGGGGCTCGAAGATCGAGGCGTTGTTGATCAGCGCGGTCAGGGACAGTTCCGTCGCAGCCTGTTCCACCAGGGCGGCGGTCTGTTGCGCATCCGCCAGGTCAGCCGGCAGCAGCAGGGCGCGGCGGCCCAGCGCGCGGATCTCACCCGCCAGGCTTTCGGCGTCTGCGGCGGATGTGCCGTAGTGCACAGCCACATCATAACCGGCGCGGGCGAAGGCGAGGGCCAACGATCGACCCACCCGCCGCGCCGCGCCGGTGATCAATACGGCTTTGGAGATAACAGGCTCAGTCACGATGATAGGGCCGGTTGACCTGGTCGAGGAATTCCTTGCGCAGCGCGCGGTCCTCTTTGAAGGTGCCCAGGTAGGAACTGGTGGTCATGTTGGTCTCGGGCTTCTTCACGCCGCGCATCATGGCGCACATGTGCGAGCCTTCCACCACCACCGCCACGCCCGATGCGCCCAGCGTATCGCGCAGGAACTTGGCGATTTGCGCAGTCATGCGCTCCTGCACCTGCAGGCGGCGGGCGAACATTTCCACGATGCGCGGGATCTTGCTCAGACCGATCACCTTGCCGTTGGGGATGTAAGCCACATGCGCGCGCCCAAAGAAGGGCAGCAGGTGATGCTCGCAAAGGCTGTAAAATTCGATGTCTTTCACCAGCACCATCTCATCATATTCCACATCGAAGAGGGCGCCGTTGATCAGTTTCTCGGGGTCGGTGCTGTAGCCGGAAGTTACTTCTTCCCACATGCGCGCCACGCGGTCCGGGGTTTTAAGCAGACCGTCGCGTTCGGGGTCTTCGCCGATGGCAGCCAACAAATTGCGGGTCGATTCTTCGATGATATGTTTTTGAATCGCGGGGGCTTCGCCCACCACGACAAATTTTGAGGTAATAGGTTCTTCACTCACCTGGGTGAGAGGACGTTTAAGACGATTTTGGGGGTTGTTCATTGCGGATCTCCTAATGTGCTAATTTTTGGATGGTACCGGTAATAATTTGGACATGTTCCATCCAATTGCTTTGCCATTATAGGCTCGCCTTTTGGATTGGTCAATGGCGTAGTGGATTTGTACAATCTTTGTATGATAGTTTGTACGAAAATCCGGCCTACCTGCCCCTATCCGGCGCAGCCTGGCAGCGAAAAGGCCATGAAAACCAGCTGAAGTGAAATTTGTCTTACAAATTGGTCAAAATTGTGCCAAAAATCGGGAACTAATTTAAACCCGTTTCGTCTTACCTGTGTTGACAATAAAAAATTCGGGGTGTACGCCCCGGCAAGTTGAGTAAGGCGCTGGATCGGTTCTGGCGCACCAAATGAGGAGGTTCATCATGAAACACACTTTTGTATCTAAAATCTTAGCGGTTTTTATGGCAGTCGCTCTGTTCGCTGCTATACTTCCGCAGGTCGTTTCCGCCGATGGGACAGTGCCCACCTTCACTTTCAAAGCCGTCAAAGCCGGCGAGACGGTGACCGTGACTGGCGCGAATTTCCCCAAGAATGTGGATTTCATCGTCCGCATGGACAAGTTCGGCAACCTGGCTGTGAATGGCACGGAAGTCGGACGGATCAACTCGGGCAGCGGCTCGTTTGAAGCCACCTTCAACATTCCGGTGGCGCTGAAAAATGAGACCACCCTTGCGATGCGCTTTGACGGCACCGGTGGCTGGTACAGCTACAACTGGTTCACCAACAAGACCAGCGGCAGCACCAGCAGCCCCACCGCCACGCCTGCCCCGGGCAGCGGTTCGACCAGCACCAAGCCTTACATCGATGTGATCGGTGTGGTCAAGAACCAGTCGGTCACCCTGCAGGCCGGGCGCTTCCCCGCCAACCAGACCTTCAGCATCCGTGTTGGCCCGTTCAAATACTTATTCAAGAAATACGTCTCGGCTGGAACGATCAACTCTTGATCCTGTGGTTCATTCAAGTTCACAGTTAACCTGCCCTAATCGCTCAATGACGTTGAGATGATCACAATTCGTCTCGACGGAGGCTCCG
>JACRAG010000395.1 GCA_016213455.1 Anaerolineae bacterium
GAATGCATCCAGGAGAACCGTATCCTGCGCAAGATCACCCCGCAGTGCATCGAATATAACGGGGGATTGTTCGTTGCACTCACCGAGGAGGACGAGGCTTATGCTTCACGCTTCGAGGTCGGCGCGCAGCAATGTGGCATCGAGATCGAAAAACTCACCCCTGCAGCCGCCGTCCGTCTCGAGCCCAATTTGAACCCCAAAATTCTCACCGCATACACGGTTCCAGATGGCGCTTTTGATCCGCTACGGCTGGCGTTGGCCTTCGCGGCATCCGCCAGGCATCGCGGGGCGCAATTCTTTGCTTACCATGAAGTGAAAGCCTTCCAATTCGATGGGAAAGGCAACGCCACAGGTCTCGAAATTTGGGATCGCACCACTGGCAAGGTATTCCAAGTTGGCGGTGAGCTCATCGTCAACGCCACCGGGGCATGGGCTGGTATGCTGCTCAAAGACACGCCGGCAGCCGTTGAAGTAACCCCCACGCCTGGCGTGATGGTGGCTTACGACCGCCGCTTAATCAACCGCGCCATCAATCGCCTGACTGAACCATCCGACGGCGACATCCTCATTCCGCAGCGTCGTATGGTTGTGATCGGAACAACATCGTATGAAGTGGACGATCCCGATTACATTCCGGTTGAAGAGGATCAGGTAAAGCAGATGTTCCGCGACGCGGTCGCCCTGGTCCCGGCTGTCGCTTCAACCCAAATGCGCGGCGCCTATATGTCCGCACGCCCGCTGGTCGGCAAAGGAGTGTCGGGACGCAGCCTGGCGCGCACCTTCAAATGCTTCGACCACGCCGAGTCGGATGGCATCTCCGGCCTGGTGACCATCACAGGAGGGAAAGCCACCACCTGCCGTGAAATGGCCGAGAAAACGTCAGATCTGGTGTGTAAAAAATTGGGTATCAACACAGAATGCGAAACCCGCGATCGGCCGCTACGTTCTTATCGTGATTATTATCAACCTGCCGGAGGCCGTTCATGAGCACGGAACGTTGGACTGTTAATTTCCTGGTCAGCCGCAAAATAGGCGACACCAAAGCTCATCTCGAATCATTCAAAATCGAAGTCGATCCGGATGAATATGTGCTGGATGGTGTTGAACGCATCTGGGCCTTCCACGATCGCAGCCTGACCTTCCGGCACGCCTGTCACCACTCCACCTGCGGCGCCTGCGGCATGCTGGTGAACGGCGTCGAAAAACTCACCTGCATCACCACCATCCGTTCGGTCACCCACAACGGCGGAACACTCAAGGTTGAACCCCTGCGCAACTTCCCCGTGGTCAGCGATCTGGTTGTGGATATGGGGCTGTTCTATACCCGCATGGATGAGGTGAAGGCGTCCCAGGTCGTCCCGGTAAATAATTCCACTTTACCCTACGAAACGGTCGAGTTCCCCGCAGACGGCATCGAACACGAACGCCTGGCGGATTGCATCGAGTGTGGTTGCTGCATCAGCGCCTGCCCGGTTGCGCTCACCACGGATTCATATTATGGTCCAGCCGTGCTCGCAGGAGCGCACCAGACCGAAAGTATCTTGAAAGATGGGCAGGCGTTCAACCTGGTGGACCATGCGGATGGGATCTGGCGCTGTCACAGCGGGTTTGAGTGCTCGGCGGTTTGTCCTTCCAACGTCGATCCCGCCTGGCGCATCATGGATCTTCGCAGGCGGGTCATCGGACACCGGATCAAACAATTCTTTGGAAAGAAATAGGAGCGCGAGGTATCATGCCAAACCAACCATCTGCCTCACGTTTTATGCGCTGGTTCGACCCGCGTTTTCGCCAACCCGGCACCTGGGCCTTTATCCTCAATCGCATCACTGCCCTCGGATTGACGCTCTATCTGGCAATGCACCTTGTCATGCTCGGAAAACTTGCCCAGGGACCTGAAGCTTACGATTCCTTCATCGCGCTGGCAAAAACGCCGGTCATCAAGTTTGGCGAGCTGCTCGTCATCGCCGCCGGTTTTATTCACGGTATCAATGGCATCCGGATTGCGCTGACTTCCTTTGGCATTGGGGTGCGTTACCAAAAACAGCTTTTCTGGATCGGGTTGGCCTTGTCCGTGGTCGCGACCGCCATCTTCGGTTATTACATGTTCTTCATCGCATAACAGGAGACCGGTTGAATGAATCGCTCTACCCCCAAACCCAATGAAGGCGCCGGTCTCTGGTTGTACAAAATCATCGCCGGTCTTCTGGTTGTTGTCGTGCTGGGTATTCACTTTGTGGTAAACCACATGGTTGCTCCGGAAGGCTTGCTCAGCTACGCAGACGTGGTCCGCTATTACCAGAACCCTGCCGTGGTATGGATGGAAGTATTTTTCCTGGTCGTGGTTGTCAGCCACTCCCTGGTTGGTCTGCGCTCCATCATTCTCGATCTCAATCCTCCGCAGCGCATCATCGGGGTGATGAATGTGGTCCTGCTTGTGGTTGGCTCTGGCGCAGTCATTTATGGTGTCTGGCTGGCATTGGAGATCGCGAGCCGCGGCAGCTCATTATGAGCTTTGACTTGACACATCACCTCTAATCGCTTAAAATCTGCCCGCTGTTCACGGGCCGGCCTGTTTTTCCCTGCCTCTCAAAATTACCGGCCCCAAAATCCAAACCCCAATTTCCAACGGAGTGAGGGTAGCTCCCTTGCGGAGTGAGAGGCACTCCAAGGAAGGAACCATGGAAAAGATCGTTTTGAAAGCCACCCGGCGGACTGGTAAAGCCACCGCCAAGGCCATCCGTCGCGAAGGCCTGCTCCCCGCCATTCTCTACGGGCACAATTTTGCCCCAACCGCCGTCACGCTCGAGTCACACGAAAGCAACCTGAAACTCGCAGGCCTTTCGTCATCGACCATCATCAACATCGAACTGGACGGTCAAATCCACGCCACGTTGATCCGGGAAAAACAGAAAGACTATATTCGCAACAAACTGATCCACGTCGATTTCCTGGTTGTCTCGATGACCGAGAAGTTGCGCGCGACGGTCGGCATTCACCTCGAAGGTGTTTCACCGGCGGTGAAAGATTTCAATGGCGTTGTGGTCTCCAACATCACCGAAGTTGAAGTGGAAGCCCTCCCGCAGTACCTACCCGAGCGCATCGTGGTTGACATCAGCAAACTCGCCAAGATCGGCGATTCCATTCACGTTCGTGATCTGGTTGTGCCCGCCGAAGTGGTCATCCACGAAGACATGGACGAACTGGTTGTTGTCGTCTCCGCCACCAAGGAAGAGACCGAGGAATTGGCCGAAGGTTCGCTGGCTGAGCCTGAAGTTATTGAACGCGGCAAAAAAGTCGAAGAAGATATCGACTAAATCCTACAATGGTGCAAAAGAAAACCGGACGCTCAGTGCGTCCGGTTTTCTTTTGCCAGCTCAAGGCAGGTCAGCATATGGGTGATCATCCGCGCGGTCGCCCCCCAGATGAGCTCGCCATCATAGAGTGAGTAAAAGACCACCATTTCGGTCCTGCCGTTCGGACGGTGATACGGCCTTTCCTCATAATTACCCTCATCCGCCAGCCAGTTCAACGGTACCGTGAAGGCCCTGCCGACCTCATGCGGGTCAAGAGTCAAGTCAAGCGGCCATTTCAATACCCCCAACACGGGCGTAATAAGAAAACCGGTCACGGTCCGCATTAAGGGCATGGCGCCAACCACATCCACCTGGTCGGGTTGGATGCCAACTTCTTCTCGCAGTTCACGCAGGGCAGCCTGCACCGCATCAACATCATTATGGTCAATGGATCCGCCCGGAAAAGCCACCTGCCCGCTGTGGTGAACCAGGTGTTCCGTGCGCCGGGTCAATAAAATATGCCACTGTTCATCTATGCGCAGCCAGGGAATCAAAACTGCCGCAGGACGCAGCAGATCATCACCATCGGGGCGATCGTCAGGATGGCACGCTCCATTGCTAAAGATTCTGCGTAAATCCGCCGCAGACAACCGGTCAAGCCAATTCGTCGCTGTCATGCTCGCTGTCGTCTACCACTTCATCGATTGTCATTCCAGCCACCTTCAACAGCTCGGGATTCATGCCGGCTGGGTCCACCACGACGGGACGGGCAAAAATTAAGAAACCTGTATGCCCAACCATCCGGTCTGTGGGTCGAAAACGGGTGGGATGAGCCTTGTACCATCGCAGGAACGTCTCCGCCACTTCGATGAATGCAAACTGGTTGTCCCGTAATGCCACCAGCAAATCACACACCTGATTGGCGGTGGGCAAAATACACCCAAACGCCGCGCCGGGTTTCATCGCTTTTCGAACAATCCCTATGTAATCCCAGGGGTTGGGTACATCCAGGAAAAATGCGTCAGCAGCTTCGTCATCCAGGCCTTCGGCAATGTCACGCAGTTTCATCGTCACGCGATCTTCCATCCCAATCTGGCGCAGGTTATGCAGCGCCATTTCCTGCATTTCCTCACGCTTTTCATAACTGATCACGCGACCTTCCGGGCCAACCAGGTAAGCAAATGCGCAGCTCATCGCGCCAGAGCCTGTACCTGCCTCCACCACGGTCATCCCTGGTCCAATCCCCATCATCACCGCCAGGAAACCGATATCTTTTGGATATAGGATTTGCGTATTTCGTTTGATGTTGGCGGTAATATCAGCGAGTGTCGGCTGCAATATGAAAAACGGGCTGCCGTTATGTGAAAATATTTGGCTGCCCCAGGGTTTGCCGATGATCTCATCGTGTTTAATCACACCGCGATGAGACTGAAAATCCGCCCCCGATTGGAGGCGGAAGAGAAAATTCTTATGGCGTAAGCCAACCAGTTGGATTAAGTCACCTGATTGCGCATACGGTTCGCGAGAGTTCCAACCCAATGATCCTCCAGACAGAATCGGGGAGGCCTGGCAAATGACCTCCCCAATTACTCATATTACGGTTTCATATACTTTGAGAAAAATTCGGTGATGGCCTCATAACAGCGCACCCGATTCTCGTATTTCAAAACATCATGGCCTTCGTTGTCGAATTGCAAATACTCGACCGTCTTGCCTTGCTCGCGCAGATGGTTCACAAGGTCAACCGATTCCCGCGCGACAACCCGTGGATCATTCTTGCCTTGAATCACCAGCAGTGGGCACGCCAGGTTATCAATGTGTGTGCGCGGAGAACGTTCCACCAGGAACTCGCGGTCGGTTTCCGGGTCACCCAACGCAATCCGGAAATACGGCTTCCAGGTTTCCGGGATGCGATCCATGAAGGTCAACAAGTCAAAAGGACCGAACATGTCCACGCCCGCCGCCCATAACTCCGGATGCCGCGCAACCAGGGTCAGCGTCATATAACCACCGTAGGAACGGCCCACTACGCCTGCCCGACTGGTATCAATGCGGGGATCTTCACCTAACAACTTCATGGCATGGACGTGGTCGAGGCGATCATCACCACCCCAATCGCGGTCCACTTCCTTGGTGTAAGCGAGTCCATACCCCGTGCTGCCGCGCACATTGGGAACAAACACGGCAAATCCATTTAACGTCAAGAACTGGATCAACGGCATGGAGAACCAGGCAAAATCCGGTCGCTCCTGACCCTGCGGCCCACCATGGATGTAATAGACCAGCGGTCGCTTGCCTTTAAAGCCCAGGTCTGGGGATGGCATATATAAACGAGCTGAAATGCGGGTGCCGTCAAAGGATGTAAAAGAGGCATCTTCGCCATCCGACAGCAAACCCGGCGCGATCCCCAACACTTTTTCGCGGGTGTGCATCACAACCTTGCTGCGGTCCACGCCCTCCACAGAATAAATCTGGGTTGGTGAGGTCGCTGACGAGAAGGAAACAGCGTACCGATCACCTTTCGCGTCATATTGGTACGAGAAAGCCATACCATTGTGCAGCGGAGCCTGTTTGCCGATCACTACCCGATCGATTTTCAAAGTCAGCGCCTGGACATCAAATTCGGCCTCATACATCCAGGTACAACCATCGATGTTGTAGGTGAGGCTGTAGCGTTCTCCATAAAGGCGGTGGATACCTTCCAATTCTCCTGTGCCATTGTGCTGCTGCCCTGTGATCTTTACCTCTGCCAAATCCGAAGAGCCGGCGGGCAGGTATGCCGCACCGTAGCGATCATCAAAAAAGGCGCAGCTGACCAACAAACTTTGATGATCGGATGTGTAATTTACCGTATTGATTCCGGTCAGTTTGATCGCCTGATCCGGTTTCCGTTGATCCAATGGAATGCCAAATACCAGGCGTTTTTCTAGGCTGCCTGCAACCACCTCGAACAGAACGATATCACCCTGGGTATACCCTTCTGCGATGATCGTCCGGATGTGTTCTTCGGAATGAGCCACTGGACTTGCACCATAGGGACTGGAACCTAACAAAACCACTTCCCCGGTTTTGAGATTCGTCCGGTAGCCGTGTTGGACCGATTCCTCAAGCGACTCCACATCGAAATAAGCCATATTCGCATTGACATCGGTCAGCTCAAGATGCACGCGCGACTTTCCCAGCTCCGCATCGAATACCGGTTCCGGGTAACCACCCGTGACAGGGATGAGGACAGGCCGGTAAACTTCATCGCCGTCCATATCCAGCATGACCAGGATCTTGCCGATCTCAGGGAACACGGTGAATGACTCGCCGCCAATCAGATGAGGGTTCTGCAGCGCCAGGTTCGGCGGCAGCAGCGGTTCCGGCACACTTCCGCCGTGATCCATCGCATACAGGCTCAAACGCCCGCTGATATTTGATAGAAAATAAATCCGATCGCCCACCAGTTGTGGGTTGATAAATAACCGGGCTGAAAGCAGCGAATCGATGCGGTACATGAGGTTCCTCTCTCGCACTTATGGCTATCAAGCTGATTGGTTTGTAATGCGTGGTTTCCAATAAAAGAAACCTGCGATGTTTAACCCCTAAGAGGGTTAGGGTAATTTATTCGAAGGCCTGGCGAGACTGAGCCAATATCCCAGCCCCAGGACCAGCATGGTGCCTAACAATGCCATTCCGAAATTCAACGATCCAATGCGAAAAAAAGTCCAGCCGATCTGACCACCCAGGATATGACCGCCCCAAAACCCCACCCAGGCCAGGATGAGATAGATCAGAAGGCGGCCCAATCCCCCATTTTTCCACTAGTGAAAACCTGCGCCAAAGCAGGTTGACACCAAAATACCAAACAACACGGACGGAATGCTCATATCGACATTGCCTTAAGAAGTCAGAATGGTTCCCCCTCCCAAACATTCCTCATCCTGGTAGAACACAGCCCGCTGTCCTGGCGTGATGTCTCGAAGGGATTGCTTAAATTGTACACGCACTCGGCCTGCATCGAGCCATTGGATTCTGGCGGGAATTTCTCGCGCTTTGTAACGGATCTTCACCGTCACATCAAGCGTCGATTCCACCGGTTCGCCGGCAATCCAATTGATGTCACCAGCCACCAATTCGGTCGAACCGAGCTCCTCAGCTTCACCGACGATCAGCCGATTTTCCCGTACATCCTTGCCAATCACGTACAGGGGCTTTTCCGATGAAAAACCCAGACCTTTACGCTGGCCAATGGTGTAAAACGCCAACCCCTGGTGCTGACCCAGGCTGCGCCCAGTCTGATCGACAATCACACCCGGACGAACGGTTTCTGGAGCATTCCGAAGCAAAAAAGACCGGTAATCATCGCCAGCCAGAAAACACAGATCCTGGCTATCGGGTCGCTCAGCCACAGGCAAACCAAAACTGCGCGCCATTTCTCGAACTTCAGGTTTGGGAAATTCACCGATGGGGAAAAGACTGTGACGCAATTTTTCTTGCGGGATGACGCTTAATACGTAGGACTGATCCTTCGCAGGGTCCAGGCCTTTCAACAGACGGGCCTGTCCATGATCATCAACCCGCACACGTGCATAATGCCCGGTAGCCAGGTGAGTCGCGCCCAAGGAACGCGCTTGCTCATACAGCACACCCCAACGGATGGACTGGTTGCACACAATGCATGGATTGGGCGTCACTCCCGCGCTGTACCCATCCAGGAAATGCTGCACTACACTTTCACGGAATGGAGACTGCGCGTCAACCGCGTAGAAGGGAATCCCCAACATCTGCGCCACTTTACGCGCTTGCGCCATGGCATCCGGCGTGCAGCAGCGATTGGAACATTCGGAACCAGGTTCACTCCATAAGCGCAGCATCATTCCAACCACGCGGTGTCCAGCTTCCACCAGGCGGGCAGCTGCTACCGAACTGTCCACACCTCCGCTCATCGCCACAACAATCAAATCGTTATCTTTCATCTCGAATCACTGGCGAATGCGCTCAACCGTTTCAACGAGCACATCCACAAAATTACTTAAAATTTGTGCAGTGGTTGTCCGCCCAAAAGTCACACGCAATGATCCAAGCGCCCAACTTCGGTTTAACCCAATCGCAGACAGGACCTCGCTGGGCTGTGGATTTCCAGTTTTGCAGGCTGACCCGGAGGAACAGGCATAACCAGCCACATCCAGCATCATCAACAGGCGGTTCCCATCCACACCATCGAACACAAAGCTGGCATGATTGGGTAGTCGTAAACTGGGATGTCCGGTCAACCGCGATTTAGGGATGCGGCTCAGAACTTGTTCGATGAACACATCGCGCATGGCGAGATTGCGGATACGGCGTTCTACCATGCTTTCACGAGCCAGCTGAAACGCAGTTCCCAAACCGACAATTAACGGCGTGTTGGATGTGCCGCCACGCAAGCCTTCTTCTTGTTTTCCGCCGGTCTGCACCGGAACAATGGAGACGCCTTTGCGCACAACCAATGCCCCCACACCCTTGGGACCGTAAAATTTGTGTGCGCCGATGCTCACCAGGTCAACCTGATCTGCCAGAACGTCTACAGGCAGATGTGCCGCCGCCTGAACGGCATCGGTATGAAACGGCACGCCGGCAGAGCGGCATACCGCGCCGATTTCAGAAACTGGATTGATCGTGCCGATTTCGTTGTTGGCGTAAATCACAGAAACCAGAGCAGTATCCGGTCGGATGGAAACACGCACATCGTCTGGATCAACCATGCCATACTCATCGACTTCCAGATAATCCAGAAAAAAGCCCTGATCTACCAACTGCTGTGCTGTGTGGAGAACCGCATGGTGCTCCACCGGGCTGATTAATATTCTTCGGGCATCCCGCTTTGACCGCTGCGCCCAAGCTACACCGCGTAATGCCAGGTTGTCCGACTCCGTTCCGCAGCCCGTAAAAGTGATTTCATCACTCCTGGCATTCATTAACCGCGCAGTTGTCTCTCTTGCCTGATCAATCGCAGCATCGGAAGCTTGCCCGAATTGGTGCACCGATGAAGGGTTACCGTATATTTCAGAAAAAAATGGGAGCATTGCATTCAACACCTGCGGATCGACCGGGGTGCTGGCGGCGTAGTCCA
>JACRAG010000394.1 GCA_016213455.1 Anaerolineae bacterium
GTCAAAACCAGCAGCGCGAGGATGGCCAGCAGCATCCACCAACCGTTTTGGCGGTCAGCCAGCAGACTGCCCAGGTTAGCCGGAATGCGCGACACGATACCAGCAAAGATGATCAGCGAAAGACCCTGTTTAGGGATGCCATATTCGGAGATCAACTGACCAATCCAGATACCCAGCATGGTGCCACCCATCATGGTGATCACCACCGTCAGGGAAGGCAGCAACTTGTCGCCCGTAAAGCCGAAGTTTGGTAAAACATTGGCACCGGCAAGCGAGGAGAAGATATTGATCTGACCGACGGCCGAGAGCGCCGCCATGGGAATGGTCAGGATCATTGTCCACTTCTCCATCCAGATCTGCCCCTCGCGGGGGTTTTCCTTCATCTTTTGCTCAAGCGCCGGAATAATCGGCATGAGCAGTTGAAGGATGATCTGCGCGGTGATGTACGGATACACCCCCATCGCCAGGATGGAGAAGTTGGACATCGTCCCACCCGAAAGCAGGTCCAGCAGGCCAAACAAAGTCTGCGCCGGATTGGAGCCGGATGCAAGCGCAGCCAGGACATCCCGATCGATCCCGGGCACAGGAACATTGGCGGCCAGGCGGTACAACACCAGCAACAGCACTGTGATAAGCAGCTTCTTGCGGATGTCTTCTGATTTCCACAGATAACGCCATGCGGACCGTTTCATTGGTTCATTCTCCTAAGTTAGCCGATCAGCTCAACTTTGCCACCAGCAGCTTCGACCTTGGCGCGAGCGCCCTTCGAAATGCGGTGAACTTTCACAGTCAAAGGCACAGTCAATTCGCCACGGCCAAGAACCACGACCGGGTTTTTGAGCTTATGAAGCATACCGGCCTGAGCGAGCAGCTCGGGGGTCACTTCAGTGCCGGAAGCGAACTGGTCCAACTGTTCCAGATTCACTTCGTTGTATTCAACTTGATTGGGGGGTGTGAAGCCCTCACCACGCATGAAAGGCAGGCGCCGGTAGAACGGCAGGTTACCGCCCTGGCGGTAGAGATTACCACCCGTACCGGAGCGCGAACCTTCGCCTTTGGTACCACGACCGGCGGTTTTACCCTGACCGGCGGAGATACCCTGGCCTTTGCGCTTGGGTTTCTTCTTGGACCCCTCGTTCGGAATGAGATCGTGCAGTTTCATTTCACTTCCTCAATCTTCACCAGATGGTTCACTTTGTACAGCATACCCCGCACCGACGGATTGTCGGGCAGTTCAACGGTCTGGTGCAGCTTGTGGAAACCCAGCGCTCTCACCGTGGCCTTATGCTTCTCGGAGTAACCAATTGCGCTTTTCAGCAGCGTGACACGCAACTTTTTGGGTTCGGTTGTTTCAGTCATTCTTCCTCCGCTCCCAGAAGGGCATCACCTCCTTGACCAGCTTGCCGCGACGAGCGGCTTCTTCCTCGGGGAATTTGAGGTGGTCAAGGGCATCGAAGGTCGCCTGCACAACGTTCAGAACGTTGGCGCTGCCCATCGACTTGGTTAGGATATCGCGGATGCCCGCCGCTTCAAGCACGGCGCGCACACCACCCGCCGCAATAACGCCCGTACCGGGCGAAGCGGGTTTTAACAATACTCTTGCGCCGCCGGTCACGCCCAGCACTTCGTGCGGGATGGTGGTGCCGAAAAGGCCCACCATGCGAATAGTTTTGTGCGCGCGTTCGGTCGCCTTGCGCATCGCATCGGGCACGGCGTTGGCCTTGCCAACACCCAGGCCGACGCGACCTTTGTTGTCACCAGTCACCACGGTCACACGGAACTGAAAGCGGCGGCCGCCCTTGACTACTTTGGCGACACGCGCGATTTCAATTACGCGCTCATCGAATGACTGTTCCATGCTTTGGTATTCGGTCATTTCCATTGTTCAGGCCCTTCTTTATCGAACCTTAGAATTCCAGGCCAGCTTCACGGGCAGCATCGGCAAGGGCCTTCACTCGTCCCATGTACCTGTAACCACCGCGGTCGAAAATCACTTTGGTGATGCCTTTTTCTTTGGCGCGTTCTGCAACCAGTTTACCAACCGCTTTGGCCTGTTCGGTCTTGTTCAGGCCGAGCACCTTTGACCGCAGTTCACCATCGATCGTCGAAGCTGACGCCAGGGTGTTTCCAGCCTGATCGTCAATGACCTGAGCATAGATCTCTTCCAGGCTGCGGAATACATTCAGGCGCGGCCGTTCGGGCGATCCGATAACAGTCAGGCGAACGCGGCGATGCCGGCGTTGACGTTGTTCAGCACGAGTTCGTTTCGTCATAGCCTCACCTACTTCTTGCCACCCTTACCGCCCTTGCCAGCCTTACCGGCTTTGCGGCGGATCTTTTCACCCAGATAGTGGATACCCTTACCCTTGTAGGGTTCGGGCGGGCGGATCTTGCGAATGTCCGCAGCTACCTGGCCGATCTGCTCGATATCCGAGCCATTCACCTTGATCTGGCGAATTTTCTCATCCACTTCGAAAGAGATGCCCTCTTCCGGCTCGATGCGAACCGGGTGAGAGTAACCCACGTTTAATACCAGGGTTTTTCCATCCATCGAAGCGCGATAACCCACACCGTCGATCTCCAATACCTTGGTGAAACCGGTGTTGACGCCGGTGACCATGTTATTGAGCAGAGCGCGGGTTGTGCCGTGCAGCGCGCGATTGCGCGGCTCGTCGTTCACACGGGTGACGAGGAGTTGGCCTTGTTCAAGGTTAACCGCGACGCCTGGAACAAACGTGCGTTCCATCACGCCTTTGGGGCCTTTAACTTTAACCGTCAGTCCATCGATATCCACCTGCACATTGGCAGGCACAGCGATGGGTAAACGTCCAATCCGAGACATTGGCTTACCTCCTACCAGACCTTGCAGAGGATCTCGCCGCCAACACCCAGTTGGCGAGCGCGCTGCCCGGTCATGACACCCTTGGGGGTGGAAAGGATGGCGATACCCATTCCAGAAAGCACCCAGGGGATGTCCTTCTTGTGGGTATAGATCCGCCGACCGGGGCGGCTTACGCGCACCAGACCGGTGATCACGGGTTTGCGCTGTCGGCGCTCACCCACATACTTCAACTTCAGCCGCAGGATATACCGACCGGCTTGTTCGCCATCGACGACTTCGAAACCCTCGATGTAACCTTCCTCTTTCAAGATACGGGCGATCTCCGCCTTAATCTTGGTACTAGGCATGGCCACAAGGTTTTGACCGATCATCAAGCTGTTGCGAACCCGAGTCAGCATGTCAGCGATAGGATCATTGACACTCATTGCTACCTCCAACCCCGGCTACCAGGAAGACTTAAACACGCCGGGGATTTTGCCCTGCAGCGCCAATTCGCGGAAGCAAATGCGGCACAGGCCGAACTTGCGAATGTACCCACGCGGTCTACCGCAAACCTGACAGCGGTTGCGGACCTGGATGGGGTATTTCCGCCGCATCTCACGATACATCATGCACTTCTTTGCCATACTAACCCTTTCTGAATGGCATGCCGAGCATTTCCAGCAAGGCAGCCGCATGATCGTCGGTCGTCGCCGTCGTAACGATGGTGATCTCCAACCCGCGGATCTTGTCGATTTTGTCGTACTCGATCTCAGGGAAGATCAACTGCTCACGCAGACCAAGGGTGTAATTACCCCGGCCATCGAACGCGTCGCGGGAAATCCCGCGGAAGTCGCGCACGCGCGGCAGAACCACACCGATCAGCCGGTCAATGAAAGCCCACATGCGCTCACCGCGCAGGGTCACTTTCGCACCAATCGAGCGGCCTTCGCGCAGCTTGAAGGCTGCAACGCTGACGCGCGCTTTGGTGATGACCGGTTTCTGGCCGGTAATGGCCACCAGGTCAGCGCTGGCTGCTTCCAGCGCCTTGGGATTGTCCAGGGCCTCGCCCAAGCCGATGTTCAACACGATTTTTTCAAGCCGCGGCACCTGCATGAC
>JACRAG010000388.1 GCA_016213455.1 Anaerolineae bacterium
CAGGTGGGCAACGTGCTGTTTGCCTGTGGGCTTTAGGAGTACGGCGGGAATATCATCATCATCTACGGCGGCGCCGACACCTACACCCTGGCTGCCAGCGTCAACAAGGCCGAATTATGCCAGGCGCTGGATCGCGCCGGCCTGGAAAATCCCTTTTTATAGATCTGGAAATCCGCAGCGGTGCGGCCTGACGGAATGAGTTGACATCGAACCTGAAACATAACAAAAACCCCCCGGAAAAACCATCCGGGGTGTTTTTGTTGGTCAGGTCGCGAAGAAGAGCATCACCCGGTGATGGAATCCGCCGTCTTGGGCGCGATCTCCACCATCAATGGGCAGTGATCGCTGTGCGTCAGCCACTCCTCGGGTTTGCCCACCTCCACCCGCCGGATGCGCCGCAGCCAGCGCGTGGGGATGAAGGCATAATCGATATGCGAGGGCTTTTGCGGATTACGCCCGCGAAAATACGTCCCGCGCGTTTCCTTGCCGGGTTTTTCCATGCTCGCCAGGTGATACGCGCTGATCATGCCCAGGTCTGCGAGGGATGTGCTCAAGGTGATATGGTTGCCCATCCTCGAGCGCGGCGTGGTGCGCGGGCTGGAATTGAAATCTCCCAGGAAAACCGTATCGTTTGCCAGCATAAACGCGCGGTATGCCGCCAGCGCCTGGTAGATCTGTGCGCTGTAGCTCAATTTCTCGATGGGATGATCCATCGCCCATACCGCCACCGCGTGAAAAGCATACGGCGCGGTGACGCGCAGCGGAATACAGTAGCGGATGGTCTCATCAAAGTTTTCCAACGCATCAAATTCAAGATTGGTCCAGGAAAAGACTCCCAGGCCTTTGTTGGGACTGCTGCCGAACCAAAACATGCGCGCCGGGGCGTTGCCCTGCTTCCAGGTCAATTTCTCCAGGCATTCACATTCTTGAATCACCGCCAGGTCCGGCTGCATGGCAGCCAGCGGCAGGTACTTTTTCCGAAACGCGCCCTGACAGTTCCAGGTAACAATTTTCATAGCTGTTTCACACGCAAGCAAGCCTCATGGGGGACTTCCCTCAAATTGAGGGTACACTTAACGGCATTCCACAAACACGCAGCGCTTCCCAGCTCGGGAATGCGATCGCACAGGTATTATACAGACTCCGGAGAATATCCATGAAAATTACCCGCCTGGAAACATTTCTGGTCAAGCCGCGCTGGCTGTTCCTCAAAATCCACACTGACGAAGGCCTGGTCGGCCTCGGCGAACCCATCCTCGAAGGCCGGGCACTCACCTGCGCCCAGGCTGTGGAAGAATTGGCGCCATACCTGATCGGGCAGGACCCCACCAAAGTGGTGCATCACTGGCAGGCCATGTACCGGCATGCCTTCTACCGCGGCGGTCCCATTCTCACCTCGGCGCTGAGCGGTGTGGAACAGGCGCTGTGGGACCTGACCGGCAAAGCTTTGGGCGTTCCGGTGTATAAGCTGTTGGGCGGCCCCACCCGCGAGCGCATCCGCATGTACAAGCACGCCAGCGGTAACCCCGAAATCGTGAAAGAGTTTTCCGCCCAGGGTTGGAACGCGTTCAAGACCGGCATCTTCGGCGGACGACCGGCACGCATCATCGAAACCAAAGGTTTTGTGGATCGCGCGGTGGAGAACTTCGCCGCATTGCGCGAAGCCGGAGGCCCGGAAGTAGATATCGCCATCGACTTTCACGGCTCGATCAGCCCGCAGACCGCCAAACTGCTGATCAAAGCCTTGGAGCCCTACCAGCCCATGTTCATCGAAGAACCGGTCCAGTGCCAGAACGTCGACGCCATGGTGGACATCGCGCGCGGCACGCACCTGCCAATTGCCACCGGCGAGCGCATCTTCACCAAGTGGGGTTTCCGGGAGATTTTGGAAAAGCGCGCCGCTTCCATCATCCAGCCCGACCTTTGCCACGCCGGCGGCATCCATGAGACGCACATCATCGCCGGGATGGCTGAAGCCTATTACGCGGCGGTTGCCCCGCACAACCCGCTCGGTCCCATCTCCCTGGCAGCCTGCATCCAGCTCGACGCGACCATACCCAATTTTGTGGCGCAGGAGCACGTCTCACTCGGCGAGGGCTATCTCAAACATCCCTTTGTGGTCAAAGACGGCTTTGTGGACCTGCCCACCGGCCCGGGATTGGGCATTGAACTGGACGAGGAAGCCCTGGCGGATAAGATCGGTCACGATTGGACCAACCCCATGTCCTATCACCCGGATGACAATTCCGTGGTGGACTGGTAGAAACCGGTCTGGCTGCGATCTTTGGCATGACCACCTTCGCATCAACGGATCTGGAGAGACCACCCTTGCTGATGACACTGCCGCGGAAGCGCTTCCTGTACACGCTCCCAATTTTG
Source organism: Anaerolineae bacterium (assembly GCA_016213455.1). Taxonomy (GTDB): domain Bacteria; phylum Chloroflexota; class Anaerolineae; order Anaerolineales; family Anaerolineaceae; genus Anaerolinea. Next base: position 2,380 of record JACRAG010000388.1, read on the forward strand.
CTGTTGCTCAGCACCGCCTGGGTGTTTGTGAGCTTCGCCGCCTGGTTTGGAAAACCTGCCGGTTACGTGGCTGGCTTTCTTTTCTATGATGGGTTCTGGTGCCTGGGCGTTCCATATCTTCTGCTGGGGAAGCGCAATTTTCTGGCATTGTTCAAAGAAGACAGGCCATTGTTTCAAAAAAAGTACGCCTGGCTGGCGCTGCTCCTGCTTTCCACAACCGCTGGAGCGCTGGGCATGGTGATGCGCCATGACCTCGCCCAGACCCCCATTGCGCTGATCGCCATAGCCATCCCCGCTGCCATCCTCACCGCCACCTGTGAAGAGATTCTATGGCGCGGCCTGTATGTGAAGGCATTCCCGGGCCAGGTGTTCGCCGGGCTGCTGCTCCCCACGCTGGGATACGCCGTCTGGCATCTGTCTCCCCAATTGATTTATCCCGCCAGTATGCCTGGCGGGATGTTTGCCTTCGCGGGACTGACCTTTTTTCTCGGTCTGTGTTATGGGCTGGTCAGCTACAAAACCGGATCATGCAAGTGGACTGCCATCTCGCATAGTCTCAACGGCGTACTGGACCTGGGCGGTGCGCTTGCCCCGGCGATTTACGCGCTGCTCTTCACGGCTGGCCTGCAGTAGACGCCGCCAAAGGCTGCCGGTCGCAGGATCAGTCACGCAAATCCAGGCTGACCGGGCAGTGATCCGACCCCATCACCTCGGTATGGTTGGTCACTGCGGTGACCCTGTCCATCAAAGCCTCGCTGACCAGGAAATAATCCAAACGCCAGCCGGTGTTGTTCCCACGCGCGTTGCCGATGTAAGACCACCAGGTGTATTCGATTTTGTCCGGGTACAGGTTGCGGAAGGCATCCACAAAACCGTGTTCCAGATAGCGGTCAATCCAGGCGCGTTCCTCGGGCAAAAAGCCCGTCGAGCCGGCATTGGCCCTGGCATTCTTGATGTCCTTTTCGGTGTGCGACGTGTTGAAATCACCGGTTAGGATGATCTTCAAGCCCTCGCTGTGCAAACCATCACACCATTCCAGCAGCCGGGCGTAAAAATCCAGCTTGTACGGCACGCGGGACAGGTCACGTGAACCATTGGGAAAATAGATATTAAACAGCAGTACATCTTGCAATGGGCCGGGAAAACGGCTGGCGATCAGCCGGCCTTCGCCGTCAAATTCAGGCAGCCCCATCCCCAGGTACTCCTGCACCGCCTGGCTGCGCGAGAATGTCGCGGTGCCGCTGTAACCGGGGCGGCTGGCCGGATTCCAGGTGATATACGGGTAGAGACCGGTCAAACTGGCATGTTGCGCCGCGTCCAATTGATCGGCGCGGGATTTGATCTCCTGCAGGCATAACACGTCCGCGTTCAACGCCCGCACGCGCTCTTCAAAGCCCTTGCCCAGCGCTGCACGCAATCCATTGATGTTCCATGTGGTGATTCGCATGTCCAGATTGTACAGGATTCCAGCCGCGCAATCCAGAATAACACTATAATCAATGGGTACCCTTTCCAACAAACTCTCACCGAAAGAAAATCTGCATGGCAAAATCACCCATTCGCATGGCCGCCATCGGCCTGAACCACGGTCACATTTACGGGCAAACCCGCCTGATGCTGGACGCCGGCGCGGAGCTGGTCAGCTATTTTGCCAAAGAACCCGAGCTGGCTGCCGCATACGGAGCCGCCTACCCGCAAGCGCAGCTGGCGCGCAGCGAAGAAGAAATCCTTGAAGACGAGTCGATCCAGCTCATCCTCACTGCAGGCATCCCGGCGGAACGGGCGTCGCTGGGCGTACGCGCCATGCGACACGGCAAGGATTTTATGAGCGACAAAGGCGCGCCGACCACTTTCGAGCAGTTGGAAGAGGTTAAACGCGTTCAGAAAGAAACCGGGCGCATCTATTCGGTATGTTTCAGCGAACGCTTCGAAGTGCCCGCGGTGGTGAAAGCCCAGGAGCTGGTCGCGCAGGGCGCGATTGGGCGCGTGGTGCAAACCGTGGGGCTGGGCCCGCACCGCGTCGGGCTGCACAACCGCCCGGATTGGTTCTTCCGCAAAGCCAGCTACGGCGGTATCCTGATCGACATCGCCTCGCACCAGTTTGACCAGTTCCTGTACTTCACCCAATCCACGGAGGCGCGCGTTACCGGAGCGCATGTTGCCAATTACAGCCACCTGCAATATCCTGAATTTGAGGATTTTGGCGAAGTCATGCTGGAAGGCAGCGGCGGCACCGGCTACATCCGCGTGGACTGGTACACCCCGGACGGGTTGGGCGTGTGGGGGGATGGTCGCCTGACCATCCTGGGCACCGAGGGATATATCGAAATCCGCAAATATGTCGACCTGCTTGGCCGCCCGGGTGACAACCACCTGTTCCTGGTCACGCAAAAAGACAAGCAGTACATCGATTGCGCCAACGTGCCGTTGAAGTACGGCGGGCTGCTCAGCGCGGATATCCTCAACCGCACCGAGACCGCCATGCCCCAGGCGCACTGCTTCAAGGCGCTGGAGCTGGCCCTGCAAGCCGAACAGGCTGCCCGGCGCCTGGGAAACCTGGCGTAAGAACCAGCCTCCCCACCTTTTTTGTTGATTATCACAAAGGGTATTGCCGCGCTTCACACACAGCAATACCCTTTGTAGTTGATCGCTATGGCTGCCTCAGCGATTCCGCGTGAGGTGTGCCAGCCGTTGACGGATTGAAAACCAGCGCCGGCTTACGCCAGCATGGCTGCCATGTCAGCCTGCGGGGTGGAGACCGGCTTGATATCGAAGGTCTTGACCAGGAAATCCAGCACGTTGGGCGTGATGAAAGCCGGCAGGGTAGGGCCAAGATAAATATTCTTGATACCCAGGGAAAGCAGGCTGAGCAAGATGCACACTGCCTTTTGTTCGTACCAGGATAGCACCAGGGTCAACGGCAGGTCGTTGACAGAGCACTGGAAGGCATCCGCCAGCGCCAGCGCAATCTGCACCGCCGAATAAGCATCGTTGCACTGTCCCACATCCAGCAGGCGCGGCAGCCCGGCGACGGTGCCAAAGTCCAGCGAATTGAAGCGATACTTGCCGCACGCCAGGGTCAGCATCAGCGTATCTTCCGGCGTGGTTTTGGCAAAATCGGTGTAGTAGTTGCGACCCGGTTTGGCGCCGTCACAGCCGCCCACCAGGAAGAAGTGTTTGATCTTGCCGGCTTTGACCGCATCCACCACCAGCCCGGCGTTGGAGAGCACCGCGTTGCGGGCAAATCCGTTCATGATGCGTTTTTCCGGCTCGTCCGCCGCCCAACCGCCCAGCGCCAGGGCTTTTTCGATCACCGCGCTGAAATCCTTCTTGCCATCGACGGCTGCCACATGCGCAATGCCGTCCCAGCCCACCACGCCTGTGGTGAAGATGCGGTCCGCATAGCTGGGGCGCGGCTCCATCAGGCAGTTGGTGGTCATCAGGATCGCGCCGGGCAGATCGTTGAACTCACGCTGCTGGTTTTGCCAGGCGCTGCCGAAGTTACCAATCAGGTGCGCATACCGCTTGAAGAACGGGTAGGCATTGGCGGGCAGCATCTCGCCGTGGGTATATACGTTCACGCCCTTGCCGGCGGTCTGCTCCAGCAGCTGCGCCAGGTCGTGCAGGTCGTGACCGGAAACAACGATGAACGGACCCTTCTTGCGGGTGGTCAGCGTGGCGGTCGGCTCCGGGTGACCGAAGGTCTCGGTGTTGGCGCGGTCGAGCAGCGCCATCACAGCCAGGTTCTGCCTGCCAAATTCCATCACCTGCCCGACCATGGTTTCGAGCGTCACGCTTTCATCCAGCAAGCCTGCCGAGACCTCTAACAAATAGTTGTTGAGACTCTCGTCGCGGTAGCCGAGCACCCAGGCGTGATAAGCATAAGCCGCCATGCCCTTGATGCCGTAGAGCAGGGTATCTTTGAGCGACTGCACATCCGGGTTAATCGCAGCCAGCGGGCGCAGGTTGGCGCGGTAAGCCGCTTCCTGAACGTCTTCGTCATTTTGAGGCAGCACAAAATTGGCTGCTGCTGGCACAGCTGCCGGGCGGGGATGCACCACCTGCTGCAGCTGCTGCTTCGCTGCCTGC
>JACRAG010000391.1 GCA_016213455.1 Anaerolineae bacterium
CACCTTGATGCCCGAGGTGACAGAAGAAGGGCTGGAGATCGAAGCACTTGCTCGCAATGCGCGCGAACAATTTAACCACATCGCGGAGATGATTCCCTCTTACCCCCGTGAATTGGTGGCCTCCATCAGCTCGATCGATGATCCGCTCCAGACTGTTTACACCATTTCCAATTTCCAGCGCATGGATCTTAGCGATGCGCAGGCCATCCTCGAAATCAATTCAACCACCGAAAAGCTGCACAAACTGGTTTCCATTCTGACGCGCGAAAGTGAAGTCCTGGAGCTGGGGCAGAAAATCCAGAATGAAGCACGCTCGGAAATCGAGAAGATGCAGCGCGAGTATTTCTTGCGGGAACAGCTCAAGGCCATTCAGAAGGAGTTGGGAGAAGGCGACGAACAGTCGGTGGACGTGGATGAATTTCGCAAGAAAATCGAAAATTCTCATATGACGGAAGAGGCGGACCGGCAAGCCCGGCGTGAGCTGGACCGCTTGTCCCGCCTCCCCACAGCCGCGGCTGAATATGGCGTGATCCGCACCTATCTCGACTGGTTGGTCTCCATTCCATGGAGTACGTCCACCTCCGACAATCTCGAAATCGCCCATGCACGCGAAGTGCTGAACGAGGATCATTATGGCCTGGAGGATGTCAAGGATCGTATCCTCGAATTCCTCGCGGTGCGTAAATTACGGCTAGAACGCGCAGACGAATTTTCACATTCGTTATCAACCGATCGGATCCGCAAGGAGCGCGAAGGTGTCATTCTTTGCTTCGTTGGTCCTCCGGGGGTTGGCAAGACGTCCCTCGGTCAATCCATTGCCCGATCGCTGGGGCGCAAGTTCATTCGCACCTCATTGGGCGGTGTAAGGGATGAAGCAGAAATCCGAGGGCACCGTCGCACGTATATCGGCTCGATGCCAGGACGCATCCTGCAATCATTGCGCCGGGCCGAATCCAACAATCCGGTTTTCATGCTCGACGAGATCGATAAGCTGGGCGCGGATTTTCGAGGCGATCCCTCATCGGCGCTGCTCGAGGTGTTGGACCCCGAACAGAACAATGATTTCCGAGACAATTATCTCGAGGTCGGGTTCTCGCTTTCTCAGGTGATGTTTATCACCACTGCCAACCAGATCGAAACCATTCCGACGCCACTGCTCGACCGCATGGAAGTCATTCGCATTTCCGGTTACACCGAAAACGAGAAGGTGGAAATTGCCCGGCATTATCTGGTTCCGCGTCAGCTGCGCGAGAACGGTTTGTTTGGCACCGAAGCCGCCTTTTCAGACGATGCCTTACGCACCATCATTCGCACCTACACCCGTGAAGCAGGCGTGCGCAATCTGGAGCGCGAAATCGGTACCATTTGCCGGAAAATCGCCACCCGCCTGGCAGAAAAAAACGCGGAGAAAACCGAAGTCGATGACAAAACCGCCCGTGAATTGTTGGGGCGGGCACGCTACATGGGCAACGAGGAGATATCTACACGCACTTCACAGCCTGGTGTTGCCACCGGCCTGGCCTGGACACCTGTAGGCGGAGATGTGCTTTTCATAGAAGCCACACGCATGCCCGGCAGCAAGGGCTTCATCGTAACCGGCTCCATCGGAAACGTGATGCAGGAATCAGCCCGCGCGGCACTTTCTCTGGTTCGCTCACGCAGTGAAAAATTCAACATCGAACCGGACTTCTTTGAAAAATCCGATATTCACATCCACATTCCCTCTGGGGCGCAGCCTAAAGATGGTCCATCCGCCGGCGTCACCATTGTCACCGCGCTGGTCAGCTTGCTGACCGGTAAACCCGTTCGCTCAGACGTTGGCATGACCGGTGAAATCACGCTGCGCGGTCAGGTGCTCCCCATTGGCGGAGTCAAAGAAAAGGTTTTGGCAGCCCATCGCGCCGGTCTGAAGACTATCATTCTCCCGCGTCTCAACGAGCCCGATCTGGAAGACATCCCTGAAGAGATCCGTAAAACGATGACTTTTGTAGCCGTGGATGAGATCGACCAGGTGCTCGAGAACTCGCTGGAACTCAGTCAACCTGACTTAAAACGAACCCGGAAACCATCATCCAAGAAAAAGGGAACGCCCAATGAAAATCCTGCTAGTTGATGATGACCGTACGATGCGGTCGATCCTGAAAACATTGCTTGAACTGGACAAACACAACGTGGTTTCCTGGGATGCGCGCCCCGATTCTGATATTGTTGAATTGGCGCGGCTTGAAAAACCCGACTTGATTATCCTGGATGTATATCTGCGTGACATCAGTGGGCTGGATATTGTGCGTAGTTTACGTTCAGACCCGGCATTCACCGGCGTGAAGATTGTCATGTCTTCGGGCATGGCATTAAAAGACGAGTGCAAACAAGCCGGCGCTGATGAATTTCTGTTGAAACCCTACATGCCAGATGATCTTTTTGCCTTGATCAAAAAGGTCGGATGAGCCGATGAAGCCGCTTCGGATCGCCGTCTTAACCATTTCAGACCGTTCTTCTCGCGGCGAACGTGAAGACCGTTCCGGTCCAGCTTTGGTCGAACGCATTACAGGGTTGGGCTGGCAGGTAGTCGATCAGCAGATTGTCCCCGATTCCATCCCGACCATCCAATCCACACTCGTTGCGTGGGCAGATTCAGACCGGTGCGATATCATCTTCACCACAGGTGGAACCGGCTTCACCCCGCGGGATGTGACCCCTGAGGCCACGCTGGCAGTAATTGATCGCCAGACGCCTGGACTGGCCGAAGCGATGCGGGCTGCCAGCCTGCAGATCACACCGCATGCCATGCTCTCCCGTGCCGTTGCAGGGATTCGCAAGAAGACTCTCATCGTCAATTTTCCTGGCAGTCCCAAAGCCGCCCTCGAAAACCTGGACACAATCTTGCCTGTTCTTCCCCATGCAGTAGAATTAATCCACGGCGATGCAGAAGCAGAATCTTCTCATCGAAAATTGCATCGATCCGATCAGGAGGAAGAACATGCCGGAGTTTGAAGAAGTCGAAAAAAATGGGCATTTACGCCACATTGTGACGATCAACCCTGGAGAACGGGTTTCTTTGTGTCGGTGTTATGGCTCAAAAACTTTTCCGTTTTGCGATGGGTCGCACAAAGAAGTTCACAGCAACGTTGGCCCCTTGGTCATTCAGGTGCCAGCCGATAACCCCAAAAAGAACGAATAATTCGCCCAGATCCAGAATTAAAGAACACAATGGCGGCTTGCCAAACACGAGCCGCCTTTGTGTTTCTTTAAACTTCGGGATTAATGGAGAGTTTCGAGACTATCTTGTAATGGCAAGCCGTTTTTCACCATCACGATGGGAATGTTGCGGTGCCGGATGCGAAACAGGAATTGATCCGCTACCAGAGTGCTGCCAAAGGATTGTGGGTCCACACACACCATCACAGGGCGCAGCCGGCGCATTAACAATGCGTCCACAGCCAATTCGACACTGGGATGCAAACTCGGCGTGATCAGAACCACGGTAGATGCCCTGGGTAGCTGCGGCGCTTCCATTTCGACCAACGCCAGTAACGGCATGTTACCGTTTGCGCCGAGGAATGTCAGGTTTTCAAGGATTTTATTCAGTTGCCGCTCCCCGCGCTCAGGGGATAGCACCATGGTCACTTCGCCTGCACAAACCACTCCGACCGCCCTGCCCTGGCGAATATAATACGCCGCAATGGAGCCCGCCGCGCTTACCGCGTACTCAAAGGAATCAGCCGGCATCGTAAATGGATTTTCCCTGGCTTTCATCCAAAGCTGATCAATCTTCACCACCGGCTGCTCAACCGACGCCGTAAAATGGACGCTCCGGTCCGCATCCAGGAAAATCCACACATCGGCCTGCGGATCCTGTTCAAACTCTTTCACCATTAGTCGGTCTTTCCGTGCCGAAGAAGGCCAGTGAATGGAACGCAGCGCATCACCTGGGAAGTATTCCCGCACGCCAGCGGATTGCGGTGTAACTTCAGTCGCCTTTTGCAGAATAGCCTTGCCGCCTGGAAACTGGCCCGCCGGCGACGGGAAGCGTGTCAGATTGACAATGTAGGGCAGCACCAACAATTCATTGGTTGAGCCAACGATCCGGCTCTTTTGGAAAAGCCCAAACGGATCACCTGACGAAACCAGGGTGGGTCCCAGTCGAAAAGCACCCCGCCGGTTGAGCAACGTATACGCTACATAGCTG
>JACRAG010000392.1 GCA_016213455.1 Anaerolineae bacterium
AGACAAAATCCAGCACCAGGCTGATCCCGTTGTCGCGCAGTTCGCGCGCCAGCCCGCTCAACTGCGCCATGCTGCCCACCGCCGGGTTCACCTCACGGTAAGAGCTGATCGCATACCCGCCGTCATTCTCCGGTTCCGGCACCTTGAAAAGCGGCATCAGGTGCAGATAGGTTAAACCCAGTTCCTTGAAGTAGGGGATCTGCGCGCGCACGCCCTCCAGGTCGCCGGCAAACAAGTCCACATACAGCACACCGCCCAACATGGCATTGGAGGCAAACCAATCCGGGGCGCTTTCACGCTGTCCGTCCAGGCCTTTCAAATCCACCGGGCGCGCAAACCAGGACTGCGCCAGCGCAACCAGCAGCTCTTCCAGATGATAGAAAAAGTCATACTGTGCCCCATACACCTGGTACAGCAGGCTGAAGAGGTCCGGAAAATGGCGCTCCAGGCGCACAACAAAGCTGTTCCATTCAGCCGGGGCTGCGCCGGCCTGCACCGCCATGCGCGCCTGCAAACGGGGAAACAGGCGGCGGTAGGAACGGCTGATTTCATCGACGTGCGGTTCAGGCAGCATCACATTCCTCCTGGGTTAATTCTGCAAAGTCAAGCGGAGTATAATCACAACACAAACTATGCTCATTATAGTCAATCCTTTGACTGGTGATCAACACAGATCGAGGCTATTTAATGCTAAGCCAAACCGATTATTCTCCCTATGATGCCCTGGTGGCCCGCGTGATGCGCGTGGAAGACCGCACCCTGGGCAGCGAAAAAGACCGTTACCAGATCCGTTATCGCGGGCAGTTATACAGTGAAGACACCGTCAGCGCTTATGATCAGCTGGCTGAAGCGCTGCGCCCGTATCACATCACGCCCCTTTTCCGCTGGGATGAAGGCCGCCACGCCATAATGCTCGTCACGGCCCAGGTCACGCCGTCAACAGGCAATCCGCGCCTGAACATCATTCTTTTCATCGCCACGCTGATCAGCATCCTCGTCACGGGGATTAATTTCAACCAGCCGGACCTGCCCACAGGAATCCTGCCGGCCGCCTGGGCATTGATCCAATCCAGCTTGCCTTTCACCATCAGCTTTTTTGCCATTCTGTCCGCGCACGAGTTTGGGCATTACCTGGTCGGCCGCTACCACGGCACGCGCGTATCCCTGCCCTATTTCATCCCTCTGCCGTTTATCAGCCTGTTCGGCACCTTTGGTGCCATGATCAACATGAAGGAACAGCCCAAAAACCGCCGCATTCTGCTGGATATCGGCCTGGCTGGTCCACTGGCTGGACTGGCGGTGACGGTGATGGCGCTGGTGATCGGCCTGTCTCTTTCCACCATCAACACCCTGCCCGCGGAAGGAAGCGCGATGACCGGCAGCATCCTGGAAGGCAACTCGCTGCTCTATCTGCTGCTCAAATATTTGCGCTTTGGCCAACTTCTCCCCGCTCCCGAAACCTACGGCAGTCTTCCGCCTCTGCTGTATTGGCTGCGTTATTACTTCACCGGCAGCCCCTTCCCCTATGGCGGGCTGGATGTGACCATCCACCCCATCGCCTGGGCCGGCTGGGGCGGCATGCTCATCACCTCGCTCAACCTGATCCCGGCGGGGCAACTGGACGGCGGACATGTCTTCTATGTGCTGCTGGGGCGCAAAAATGCCGCCCGTTTGTTGCCTTTCATCCTGGCAGGGCTGGTCGGGTTGGGTTTCTTCTGGAATGGCTGGTGGTTGTGGGCCGGGCTGCTGTTTTTCCTGGGCCGCTTCTACGCAGAACCGCTGGATGAAATCACACCGCTGGATACACCGCGCAAGATTCTGGCGGTCATCGCGGTGCTCATCTTCATCCTGGTCTTCATCCCCGTACCCTTGGTGCTGTTCTAATGATCGACCGGCCGGGTTAGTGTCCAAATACACCATCCCACTGCCCCTGTTTCAGTGGGGAGGGTAGCGGTGGAGTGCAATCCCGATTTCAGGTCCCTTAATACCGTGGAATGGTGCCGTCAATGGCCTGGGAATAGGCGTCAATCCCACCCGCCAGGTTGTAGACCTGGCGGTAACCTTGCGAGCGCAGCCAGGCGGTCACCTGCGCGCTGCGCTCTCCCACATGGCAAAATACAACCACCTCGCCCGGCGCATTGTAGAATGCTTCCGGCAGGGCTGCGCCGCCTTCGCGCGCCAACCGGCTGAGCGGCATGATGTGCACGCGCGGGTCGGCGATGAAAGCATACGCCACTTCGTTGTATTCGCGCACATCCAGGAGGAGTAAATCGGGTTTGGACTGCAGCCACTGGTAGAGCTGCCCCGGGCTCACTTCAACAAGCAATTCATCGTCCATATTCAACCTCTAAAACGTACACCTATCGGTTCACCAATCAAAACGCAGCCTCATTTGCGGGCTTTGGATGGCGTTTTTTTCTGCGGCGGCTCCGGCCAGGCAAAACCCACCGTCTGGTTGACGCGCGGCACAGCGACGCGACCATCTTTGCCCAGGTGCACCACGGTGATGGACGCGGTGTCGGCACCCAGCCGCTGGAAGGAATTGAGCGGCACATCCAGGAAATGCGCGGTGACCAGCCGGATCACATCCGCATGGGTAAAGCACGCCACCAGCTCATCCGGGTGGCGCTCGGCAATGGAACGCAGCTCACCGGCGGCGCGCGCCTGCGCTTCGGCAAAAGTCTCCCCGCCGGGGAAGCGGAAGGTGGCCGGCTCGTTCTGCACGGCTTTCCAGGCTTTCAAGCGGCGCAGATCTTTCATACTGCGTCCGGTCCACTCGCCAAAGGCAATCTCCACCAATCCCGGCGCGGTTTGCACAGGCAGAGCCAGCGCCTGCGCCAGCGGAACAGCGGTTTCCTGGGCGCGCTCCAGCGGGCTGGAATAGATGGCTTTGATCGGCGCTTTTTCCAGCGCAGGCACCAGCGCAGCCGCCTGAGCCTGGCCTTTTTCGTTCAAATGCACGCCCGCCATGCGCCCGGCCAGTTTCTTCCCAATCGTGTCGTTCTCACCGTGTCTAATCAGCAGAAGTGTGGTCATCTTTATGTTTCTTTTCCAGCCCTTCCTGTTGCAGCTTTCGCCAGGCAGTCAGGCGTTCCAGGATCTGCGCCTCATAGCCCTGATCGCTCGGTTCATAAAAGGTTTGTCCGAGCACATTACTGGGCAGGTATTGCTGCGGCGTGAAATGCCCCGGAAACATGTGCGGATACTGGTAATCTTTCCCGTGGCCCAGCCCTTTGGCGTCCCGGCTGGAATCCATCAGGTGGATCGGCACCGGTCCGGCGCCTTCGCGTTCAATTTGCTCCAGCGCCTTAAAATATGCGCCGGTGCTGTTGGATTTAGGTGCCGTCGCCAGATAGAGGGTCGCTTCGGCGATGGGGAAAATGCCTTCCGGTAGCCCGATGAACTCGAAAGCGGTCACCGCCGCGGAAGCCACCACCAACCCTTGCGGATCAGCCAGGCCGATATCCTCGCCAGCCAGCACCACCAGCCGGCGCAGAATGA
>JACRAG010000396.1 GCA_016213455.1 Anaerolineae bacterium
GCACATAACCCGCTTTCTGCCGGGTTTCGTTGCCAGGCTGCAGTCGAACAGCCTGCAATCCCAACTGTTGATCAATTCGTTCCTGATTGCCATGCGTGTCAGCGGTGATGAGGTGGATGGTCAGGCGATCCTTCAATCGGACCAGGGTGCGCGCCACGCCATCGATCAGCCGTCCATCCAGCGCAAGCGTGCCGTTGACATCGCAGACCAGATGCTCCAACCGGATCACCCCCCGCCCTGGAATGGTCAATTCGATCATGCGGATATTATAACCAATAAATACCGTCGTATAATCAGACATCTTTACACTCGTGACGGTTTTTGGAGGTCTATCATGAAAATTGCACGAATCCTGATTCCCATCCTGGCCCTGGCGGCGCTGCAGCTGGCTTGCTCCCTACCCACCCTGGCCGGAAATGATGCGGCTGGCACGCCGGCCGTGGCGGATCAGCTCCCCCAAAAAGCAGATGTCTCGCCGACCGAAGAAAGCCAGGCGCCGGAGTTCTGCGCCGCTGAAGGCCCCGGCGCGCCCCAATCCTCCGGCCTGGTGGTTTCGGTGACGAATGCCCGGAATGTGGAAGGCGAGGAGAAAAATCCGGTTGATGCAACCGATATTTTTGCCCCGCAGGATGTGATTCACTCCGTGGTCGCCATTGTGGACGCGCCGGCTGGTTCCAAGTTCAAAGCCATCTGGCGGGTCGTAGATATCAACGATGCGGATTACTGTAACACCGCCATCACCGAGTTCGAGGTGGAAACCGAAGGCACCCGCAACATCGACTTCAATCTCTCCCCCGACAGTCCCTGGCCCGCCGGCACCTACAAAGTGGAAATTTATGTCAACGGCGTCCTGGACACCGTCAAAGAATATACGGTGCAATGAAAAAGCTGGTCTTCCTGATCCTTCTCTTCCTGTTGACGGCTTGCAGCAGCGGCACAGCCGTTACGCCGCAGCCGGTTGACACCCCGACGGTCGAGGTCAGCCCCACCCCCCAGGCGACCCTGACACCCACCAGCCTGCCTGCGCGCGCGCTGCTGTTTGCGCCTGCCGGCACACCGGATTCGCTCCAACAAGACGCCCTGGCCCTGGTGCAAGAGCTGGCGGTTCCCGCCGGCTTGACTGTGGAGAGCACAACCGATTTGCAGGCTGGCGCGTTGACCGGTGAGGTCAAACTGGTGGTGGCCCTGGCCCGACCTGCCAACCTGGACGAACTGCTCGCGGCGGCACCGCAGGCGCAGTTTGTGGTCATCAGCACGGACGCGTTGGAGCCAGCCGCCAACCTGAGCGTGCTGCAGCCCCAGGCCGAACATCAGGCATTCATCGCCGGCCTGGTCGCCACACTCGTTTCCGATGACTGGCGCTCCGCTGGCCTGATACCCTCCAGCTCGCCCAATCTGCAGAACGCATTCGCCAACGGCGGCCGCTATTTTTGCGGCATGTGCCGGCCCGGGTGGCCGCTGGCTGTGGAGTTTCCGCTGGCGGGTGGGCCGGCTGCCCCCGGTGATGGCCCGGCCTGGACGGCTGTGGCCAACGATTTTATGGAGAACGGCAAAGTGGATTCGGTCTATCTTTCGGCTGAAGCCTCTCTTCCGGATATGTACACCTACTTCAACGGCCGGACGCAGCTCCAGACGGTGGTGCGGCTGGTGGGGGTGACTCCGCCGCCTGTGGAACTGCAGACTCAATGGATCGCCACGGTCGGTTTTGACCTGGTCGCCGGGCTGCGCGAAGCCATGCCCCAGGCGCTGGCAGGCCAATCCGCAGGAAAAATCGTCGTGCCGGTGCAGTTGAGCAACATCAATCCGGATCTGCTTTCAACGGGCCGCCTGGAACAGGTGAACCTTGCGCTGGCGGATCTGCAAGCAGGATTGATCAATCCCATCACGCCGCCGCTGGAATAAGCCTGGCTTTCTCAAAACAAAACGGGCTGCCTTGATTTTATTCAAGGCAGCCCGTTTGATTCTCTCAGGTGGGGGATTAATTGGTGCCGTCGAATTCCACAGCGGTATCATGCCCGGGCTGGCTGATGCCTTCCCGTTGAACCACTTTCCCCGCGGTCATCCACAGGATCTTGAGATCCAGGCCAAAGGACCAGTGGTCCACATACCACACATCCAGTGCGAATTTTTCGCTCCAGGTCAACAGGTTGCGCCCGTTCACCTGCGCCCAGCCGGTGATGCCTGGCAGCGCCTCATGGCGGCGCATTTGTTCGCTCGAATACAGCGGCAGGTACTTGACCAGCAGCGGGCGCGGCCCCACCAGGCTCATCTCACCGCAGAGCACATTCACCAGTTCGGGCAGTTCAGCCAGGCTGGTGGCGCGCAGAAACCGTCCCAGGCGGGTCAGGCGCTGCCCATCTGGCAGTAGTTCGCCATCCGGCCCACGCTTCAGGGTCATGGTTGAAAATTTAAACAAGGTAAAAATCTTGCCGCGATAACCGGGCCGCGCCTGGCGAAACAATACCGGTCCGCTTTGGGTCAGGCGAATCACCAATGCCAGGATTGCCAGCAGCGGAGAAAGCACCAGCAGCCCCAGGCCGGATGCTGTAAGATCCAAAAGGCGTTTACTGACCGGAATCCCGGCCGGAAATAGCTGAAACTTCATAGAAGCATCTATCGATCCTGCGAATTAAAAATTACCCGTCTGATCCGGTTTGCCCGCTTTGCGCTGTCGCTTGAACTGGTACATTCGGTCATCGGCCTGCCGCTGCACCTCCACCAGGTGCACGCCCCGCGCCAGCCCGGTGGCAGCCCCCGCCGAAATCGACAGCCGCGGGCTGCGGTGCAGGGTGTTATTCAATTCGACCAGACGTTGAATGCGCTCGGTCATGCGCAGCACGGATGCTTCATCCGTCTCGGGCAGGATGACCCCGAACTCATCGCCGCCCAAGCGGGCTACCAGGTCCTCGGAACGGAACGAGTCGTGC
>JACRAG010000397.1 GCA_016213455.1 Anaerolineae bacterium
CAGGCGAACTTCGTCCATCTGCAGGCTGACAATTTCCAGCATCTGCTCGTCATTCAACGGCGAGAAGATGATGATCTCATCAATGCGGTTGATGAATTCTGGACGGAAAGTGCTCTTAAGCGCCTTGTCGATCTTGTCGTGCATCTGCCGGTCTTCCGCCGAGTCAGTCGCCTGCAGGAAGCCCAGCGTGCCGCCCTTGCGCACAAATTCGGTACCCAGGTTGCTGGTCATAATCAACACGGTGTTGCGGAAATCCACCTGGCGACCCTGACCATCCGTCAGCCGTCCATCATCCAGAATCTGCAGCAGGGCATTCCAGACCTCGGGATGTGCTTTTTCAATTTCGTCGAAGAGAATCACCCGGTAAGGGCGGCGGCGCACCGCTTCGGTCAATTGACCACCCTCTTCGTAACCCACGTAGCCCGGAGGCGCGCCAAACAGGCGCGACACGGTGTGCTGCTCGCGGTACTCCGACATATCCAGTCGCACCAGGGCATCTTCGTCGCCAAACATGAACTCCGCCAGCCGGCGGGCCAGCTCGGTCTTGCCCACACCGGAAGGACCGATGAAGATAAACGAGCCAATCGGACGGCGCGGATCTTTAAGGCCGGATCGGGCGCGCCGGATGGCATCCGCGATGGCTTTGACTGCTTCTTCCTGTCCGATGATATGTTCGTGCAAACGCTCTTCCATGTGCAGCAAACGCTCGGCTTCGCTCTCCAGCATCTGGCTCACAGGTACACCCGTCCACTGCGCAATCACTTCGGCAATGTCATTCGCATCCACCTGACCGTCCAGCTGGTGCTCGCGTTCCCATGCGGTGCGTTTTTCGTTGTAGATCCCTTCCAAACGCAGGCGTTCGGCCTTTTTGATCGCCGCGCGCTCGTAGTCGCGCTCCTGCCCGGACTGCTCTTCTTCGGCTGCCAAACGATCGATATCATCTTTGAGCGTCTTCAAATCGGGCGGCAGAGAAAAGAGCGCCACGCGCAGCTTGGCAGCGGCTTCATCCACCAGGTCAATCGCTTTGTCGGGCAAATGGCGGTCCTGCACATATTGCGAGGACAGACGCGCCGCGGCGGTCAAAGCCTCATCCGAGATTTTTACTTTGTGGTGGGCTTCATAACGATCACGCAGACCATGCAGCATTTTGATCGTATCATCCACGCTGGGTTCGTCCACAAATACGGGCGCAAAACGCCGCTCCAGCGCCGAGTCTTTTTCAATGAATTTTTGGTACTCATCCAGGGTGGTCGCGCCAACGCACTGCAGTTCGCCGCGCGCCAGTGAGGGCTTGAGCATATTGGAAGCGTCCATCGCGCCCTGTGCAGCGCCCGCGCCAACCACCGTGTGCAGCTCGTCGATGAAAAGGATGATCTCCCCTTCCGAACGCTGCACCTCCTCAATTGCGGCTTTTAAGCGCTCCTCAAACTCACCGCGGAAACGTGAACCGGCAATCATCGCGCCCAGGTCGAGCGAGATCACGCGTTTGCCAGCCAGGATTTCCGGTACGTCGTTGGATGCGATCTTTTCCGCCAATCCTTCCACAATGGCTGTCTTGCCAACGCCGGCTTCGCCGATCAGCACCGGGTTGTTTTTGGTGCGGCGGGAGAGAATTTGCATCACGCGCAAGATTTCTTTATCCCGGCCGATCACCGGATCCAGCTTACCCACGCGGGCCTGTTGAGTGAGGTCGCGGGAATATTTTTCCAGGGTGCGGTAGCGCGCCTCAGCCTGCGGATCGGACACTTTTTGCCCACCGCGCATCTGCTGAATGGCGTCAATCACGCGCTCACGCGTAATGCCGGCTCCTTCCAGCAGGCGGGCTGCGGGCGTGTTACGCTCGCTCAAAATCGCCAGGAAGAGGTGCTCGGTGGAGATATATTCATCTTTCATCCGGTTGGCTTCTTCATTGGCGAGGTCGATGATGCGTTTCACGCGCGGGGTGATGAAAATTTGCCCGGCGCCCCCGCCAAATATGCTCGCCTTGGGGCTGGTGCGTAAAATGTAATCCAGGCGTTCCGCCAGAAGCGTCGCATCAATTTTGAGCACTTCCAGCAGCTGCGAAATCACCCCTTGGGGCTGTTCAATCATCGCCAGTAAGATGTGTTCCGTGTCAATTTGATTATGCCCGTAACGCTGAATAATCTCAGCAGCGCGCTGAGCAGCTTCCTGGGCTCGTTCTGTAAACCGGTCAAATCGCATCATAGATTCCGTCCTTCTCAGGGTTGTTCTGACCCTCTGTTCCGGTCAGTATAGCACTCGCTCTATTAGAAAGGTGCAATTGTTGTATATGAGTTCTATTAACATTGTCCGGCACATTCCTATTATCCATCATTTCATGTTTTCACGCGAACGGATGTAAAATACGCGTGTGCTCCAACGCAACATTCCCGGCAAACGCGGTCATATTCGTCCCCTCGACTCAAATCGTGATCTCAATCCGGTCGCAGATTTGATTGAAGTTTGCTTTGCCTCCACACTTGACCAGGATGGGCGCGACTATTTACGCCATATTCGTATGACGGCAGCCGACCCGGCACTGATTCGCTGGCTGCCCGGCCTGGGCGAGCGCGCTTCCTCCCCGCTCTTCGGTTATGTCTGGGAGCAGGACAACCGCCTGGTGGGCAATCTCAGCCTGATCCCGATCAAAAAGAATGGTCGTTGGATCTATATGATCGCCAACGTTGCTGTGCATCCCGACTACCGGCGTCGCGGCATCGCATACGAATTAACCCGGCATGCCCTCGATCATGTCCGCGCGCGCGGTGTGCCATCTGCCTGGCTGCAGGTGCGGGATGACAACTTCTCCGCGTATGAGCTGTACACCTCGGTCGGCTTCATCGAGCGCAGCCGCCGCTCCACCTGGGTCAGCGGGCACACCAACCTGGGCTTCTCGCCCACCGGCATCCACATCACCCAACGAATCCCCCAGGATTGGACCCTCCAACGCGCCTGGTTGACCCACAACTATCCCCCCGACACCACCTGGAATATGAGCTTCGACATCAACCGTTATCGCCCGGATTGGTGGAACCAGTTCTGGTACTGGCTGAATGGCGAGCTGCAGCTTCATTGGGTCGCACGGCGCGCCAATGGGAGCCATGATACGTTGGGGTTCGCCACCTGGGAACCGGTACGCGGCTCGACGGATATGTTGTGGATCGGCGCGCCACCCGAATCGGAAGATTCGGTATTGTGCACCCTGCTGCCGCACATCGTACATGCCATGCGTGACCGCCGCCGACCCATCGCGGTGAATTATCCCTACGGTCATGGGGTCAGCTCATTCCTGGATTGCGGGTTCACCCTGCAAAATACCCTGGTCTGGATGGAATATCCTTGCAATTAACAGGCCAGATTTGCGTATATATCGGTAGAGGCTGAATAATCCTCAAGGAGAAAATGATGAACAAATTACTGATCCGGCTTGGCATCAACGCCGTGGCACTCTACGCCGCCATTTACCTGCTCTCAGGCAACGGTGTCACCCCGCAGTTTGAGCAATGGTGGCAAATCCTTTGGCTGGCGCTCATCTTTGGTCTGGTGAACGCCATCATCCGCCCAATCGTGACCCTGCTGTCCTGCCCATTGCTGATCCTGACTCTCGGACTGGGTTCGCTGCTGATCAATACCCTCATGTTCTTCCTCGCAGGTTGGATTGGCACCCAGTTTGGGGTCGGCTTTACTGTCGAGGGTTTTGTGCCGGCTTTCCTGGGCGGCTTGATCGTCAGCGTGGTCAGCTTCATTCTCAGCCTGTTCTTCAAAGAAGAGCTCAAACACCAATAGCCGCCTGCCAGCCTAATCGTTAATCAAAAGAGCCCCACGGATGGGGCTCTTCATTATTCCGGATCCTGCGGGCGCTCATACAGGCGCGCCACCTCATCTCGCGCCGGGCGCGGCAGCAAACCGCCTCCCGTCTGCAGCACGCCGCTCCCCCGCCCTCCAACATACCCGATCTCTGCACAGGGAATGCCGGCTTGTTGCAAAGCGGTGCAAATCGCATCGGCGTCCTGCGGGCGGACCGCCATCAACAACGCGCCGGAAGCGATGGACGCCAAGGGGTCGATCTGCAGCGCTGCACAGATGCGCTGCGCCAGCGCAGGCACTGGCACGGAAGCCGGGTCCACCATCAGCGTGTGACCACAAGCCTCTGCCAGCTCCCACAGCGCCGAAGCCAGCCCGCCCTCGGTGGGATCATGCATGGCGGTCACCCGCCCCGCACCGCGTGCGATGCGCGCATCCCGGGTTACACTGATGCCGGGCGTAAACAGATACGCCTGCGCTTCAGCCAATTCGGCTGGCGTCAGAACCCCTTCCAGGCGAGATGCAAACTCGCGCGAAAGCAGCGCCACCGCCTCCACCGGCACACCTTTACTCAAAAGCAGCCGATCGCCGGCTTGCGCGCCTGCCGGAGTCACTAGGTCAACGTGAGCCACCTCCCCCACCATCGTCGCGCTGATCACCGGGCGGTCCAGTCCGTAAGTCACTTCGGTGTGACCACCCACCAGGCTGATCCCCAATGCTGCGCATGCCCGGGAAAGCTGGTCAAAAATCCCTTCGACCAGGGCTTCGTCCGCCTTGCCCTCTGGCAGGAGCAGCGTCGCCAGCATCCAGCGCGGGTCCGCGCCGCTGGTGGCGAGATCATTGGCGTTGACCTGCACCGCGTACCAGCCGATTTGATCGGTGGCAAAGGTGATTGGATCGGATTTAAGCACCAGGCAGCGATCGCCCAAATCGATCACCGCACAATCCAGCCCCGTCCCCGGGCCAACCAGGACGCGCTCATCCGTCACCGGCGCGCGCGCCAGCAGCTTAGCCAGGTAGTCTGCAGGCAATTTGCCCAGAGGAAATGCACTCACGAAAACAACACTCCTGCCGGTAATAGCAGCCAGTAAAGCAGCGCTGCCTGCAGCAAAGCCGTCAACCAGGCCCTGCCGCTCAAACGGTATACCGCCTGCCCGAAGAGAATCGCCAGCCAGAGAATTAACAGCCCCTGCAGGCTGCCGGTCAGGCCGGAGAGCGAACCCAATACACCCATCAGCAGCGCATACAGGAAGAACGGCACCAGCCCGATTACGCCGTTGAGCCGCTCATAACGGCTGGCAGACTGGCGCAATCCCTCGCGCAGCATCGCCGTCTCTTTCAACCCGATCCAGAACCCCAGCGCGGTAACAGGCGTGAACAGCGCAAGCCACACCAGGCGCAGATTGAGCGGATAGACAAAGGTCCAGCCGCTGTGGGCAAACAAGGCGGTCAGTCCAAACACGCCCAGGCTGAGCAGCAGCGCCAATCCGGGCTTGCGCCCTGCAAGGGTTTCCGGCGCAAAGGGCAGCCTGCCGCGGGTACCGCCCATCCTGCCCAGGCGGTAAAGCAGCAGCATCAGCCCGCCGTAGGCACCGATGAAGCCCACATAGTACAGGTTCAGCACCGGCTTGGACAGCGGCAGGAAAACGAACACCCCGCCCACCAGCGCAGCCAGCGGCAGCGCACCCAGCCACCACACCAATTTCGCCACAATGAAACGCCGCGGTGCAGTGATCACCACGCCGCCTGGCGCAGCCGGTGCAGGCAGTGTGACCACCAGCTCGGCCCAACGGCCTGCGCAGTACACACCCGCCAGCAGCAAGGCAAAACTGACCGGCCAGATCCACACCCGCGCGGCTGCCGCGCCGTTGGGAATTGGCGCGGGCAACGCCAGCACATCCGCCGTCCAATGAACCGCCTTGTCCAGCGCGCGCGGCGAATAGACTTCGTAGTTGTGCAGCAGGTTGGGCAGCAGCAGCCACTCTCGCCCGGCGCCCGAAACGCAGACGCCGCCGTCCAGTTTGCATATCAACGCCTGGGCTGCCTGTGGAGTCAGAATATCGTCCCAAGTTCCGCTGACCAACAAGATCTGCGAAGCAGGCGTTTGCGGCCCCAGCGCCTGCACCCACGCCAGCCCGGCATCCGAGGTGCCCGTAAAAAACTCTGCCTGGGTGTTGGTGCCCAGGTTGACCTGCGCACCAAACAGGACCAACCCCAGCGGGGGTTGCGCATCCATGCCGGCTGCCTGTAACGCAACCCGCGCGCCCAGGCTGTGACCAAACACGATCAATCGGTCAGCGGTCAAACCCGAAAGCGCCAGAAAGCGTTCTTTGGCTGCCAGGGTTTCCAACGCCAGCCGGTCAGTCTGGGCATTGTCGA
>JACRAG010000410.1 GCA_016213455.1 Anaerolineae bacterium
CCCGCCTTTTTCAACTGCGTAATCATTGCCGCACTCGTGTCGCGAATCGAGTCGGCGATGCCGAATGCGCCGATTACTTCGCCCTGCAGGGAGACGAGTACCGCTGTTTTGCCCTCGGACTTCAAACGGCTCAACGCCGTCCTGGCTTGTTCACCAATTGGGATATCCAACTCATTCATCCATTCTAGCGTGCCCACGGCGGAAATACTACCGCCGTAATGCGCCAGCACCCCCCGCCCGGTGCGTGCTTCGAAGTGTTCGGCCACGGGGATCTTGCCCAACACTTCGGCTTCAGAAAGGATTGAGCGCGCCAGGGGATGCTCTGATCCGGCTTCAACGATGGCTGCCCAGCTCAGCACCGAGGTCTGATCCTGATTCCACTTCCCATCGACCGTCGACCACGCCAGGGGCGCGGTGACGCCAAAGGGAATAATGTCGGTCAGGCGCGGTTTGCCCTGGGTTAATGTGCCCGTCTTGTCCAATGCCAGAGCCGATATTTTCCCGGCATTCTCCAGGTGCTCGCCGCCCTTGATCAAAATGCCGCTTCTGGCCGCTCGCCCAATCCCAGCCACAACCGAGACCGGCGTGGAGATCACCAGCGCCCCTGGGCAGCCGATCACCAGCAGGGTTAGCGCCAGCTCAATATCCCGGCTGATCAGATAAGCCACAACGCTTAGACCGATGATGGCGGGCGTGTACCATTTAGCAAAACGCTCAATGAAGCGCTGCGTAGGCGCTTTTTCATCCTGCGCCTCTTCTACCCGGTGAATTATGCGCGCAAGGGTCGTGTCTGTGCCGATACCGGTGGCACGAACGCGGAGCAGGCCGCCCTGGTTGACCGTTCCGGCAAAAACAGATGTGCCGGCTGCCTTTTCCTTGGGCATGGACTCGCCCGTAATGGCGCTTTCATCCACCGTTGAGCGCCCATCGACGACTTCACCGTCCACGGGGATTTTCGTGCCTGGTTTGACCAGCACCATCTCGTCCAGCTCAACCTCATACGCCAGCACTTCCACCTGGGCGCCAGCGCGAACCACTACGGCTGTTGACGGCGCCAGGTCGAGCAGACCGCTCAAAATCTTGCGCGTCTGGCCGAGCGTGCGCGCCTCGAGGTATGCGCCCAAAGTAAACAGGAAAGTGACTGCCGCGGCTTCCCAATATTCTCCAATCCAAAGCGCGCCCAACGTGGCGATCGTCACCAGCAGTTCAATGCTCACATAGCGGTTGCGCAGGCTGGTGAAGGCATGCAGGGCGATTTCCCACCCGGCGATCAGGGCCGCGGCAACCATGAACAGGTCGTGAACGATCTTCCAACTAAAGAAATAATCCACGCCAAAGGCAAGCGCAATCAGGCTGCCGGCGGCAAGCGTCACAAATTTGCGGCGCTGCTGTAAATTCCCAAAAAAAGCTTTGATTTTCTGCAACTTTGCCCTCGGTTCAAATTAATGGCCCAACGGAAAATAAAAGAGAGTGCAAAACACCCGCAGCGAAAAGCCATTCGGGCTGCTCCGCACTCTCCCAAGGAAAGCGCTGTAAACTTAGAAAGCCGCTACGCTGGCCTCATAGCCAACCGACTTAACCGCTTTGACCAGATCTTCGGTCTTGGCGATCTCCGGATCGTGCTGGACTTCGATCTTGCCGGTGTTGAAATAGACTTTGACCTCGGAAACGCCCTTGATCACTTTGAGCGCAGTCTCAATCTTGGCGACACACGAAGGGCAGGTCAGTTCCTGGCTGCGTAATAAGGTTTTTTTCATGGCAGGGCTCCTTTGGTTCAGATTAAATTGCTAGAATCAATATACCCAATTGTTCAACCTCATTCCATGATCTACATCAGTTAAGTGCAGGAAAATGGTCTACGAGATTTCTGCCTTGGCAATCTCTTCCAGTGCAAACAGATCGATAACCGCCACCCACTGCCGCCCAGTGCGGATCAAACCATCTTTCTGGAACTGGCTCATCACGCGACTGGCGGTTTCAGAAGTAGTGCCGGTCATCGCGGCAACATCATCCCGCGCCAATGGAGTCTGGATCAACACGCCATCATTACCCGGCTTGCCAAATTTCGCGCATAAAACCAGGAGCAAATAGGCAATCCGCCCTTCGACCGGCAAGGCACTCAACTGATGGACACGCACATTGGCGGCCTGCAGCCGGGCGGAGGTGATATCCAGCACTCTTAATACCACTTGAGGATTTTTCTCCAGGATGGCGCGAAAGTCGTTGACGCTGATCCCTAATACGCAGGTTTGGGTATGCGCCTGAGCCGTTTCATGGTAAACCTCGTCCCCCTGTGCGGAAAATGAGCCAAAGAATTCGCCTGGGGTCAGAATATCCAGCAGCACATCTTTCCCGGAGGGCGAATGACGCATCAATCTCACCCGCCCATCGGCCACGACAAACATATGTTTGACCGCATCCCCAGAAAAATAGATGGTTTCGTGCGGCGCGTATCCTTGTTCGTTGAACAGGCTGTTCACCCGATCCAGGTCAGCCTGGGATAAACCGGCGAAGAACGGCACCTGGCTCAAAATGTGCAGGCGCAAATTGACCGAACACATATGGGCTTCGGTAACGTCTATTTCAAGCGGGGATTTTCTGCGTCCGGTCATGCGATCATCCTTATCCTCAAACGATGATTATATTCTGTCTTAGGGAGCCTGGATCCTTCTCCTGTTTCACAACACAATTAACGTTCACCCGACTGCCGTACATTTACATAAGTTCGAATATACTCAAGATGTTCCCTAAAAATCAATCGAGTTCGTCACAGTGATTTTGTCGAGGTTCCAATTGCCCATCCATAATTCAATTTTTACCCATGACCAACTTAAAGTTGCCCTAAGCCAGATAACCCATTTCAAGGATTTGCAGGAGGAAACGCAAAATGATATCCTATCATGCGCCCATCCCTGTCACTTCCACTCCGGCCAGGTTATTTATCTTGAGGGTGAACCGGCAATCAAAGTTTATATCTTGGTACGGGGCTGGGTCAAGGCAACGCGGATCACAAGAGAAGGTCGGGAGCAGGGACTACTGTTTTTGCGGCCCTTTGAAATTTTTGGCGATATTGCTGTTTTTGCCAACACAACCTATCCAGGTACAACAACTGCGTTAGAAGATGTTGACGCGTGGTCGATCCCATCGGAGAAATTGTTGACGATTGCCAGATTACATTCCGATTTTGCACTAGCCGTGATTCGAAGGTTGAGTGAACGGGTGCTGCATTACGTTGACCTCGTCGAAGATTTATCTTTGAAAAGCGTCGAATCTCGACTGGCAACCTCATTGCTTCGGAATGCAGAATTATCCAATGGCCAGTTAATTGTCCCTCGCCGTGAATGGACTACCATTGATGAGATGGCCGTCCGATTAGGAACAGTGCGCGATGTGCTCAGTCGAGCCATGAAAATCCTGGAGGCCGAAGGGCACATCCGGGTCGAGAAACAGAGCATTATCGTTCTAAACCCTGAGGGTCTGGCTATACGGTCCAACCGTTGAATCTGAATTTCAACTTAAATAGCGCGAATTAATTGGTTCCTCTCTATTTACACAGGGAAAAACGCCATCACTCCTCATCCTTTCGGAATATTTGGATCCGAGGAAACAAAAACGGTGTTCGTTCTCGATATTTCACGTAAGGCTCCCCAAAACGCTGCGCCAATTCCCGAGTCTCATGAGTATAGATAAATCTCAACAGGATCATGAACACAACCATACACAGGGTGATCACGACGCCGGAACCCAACCATAGTCCAATTCCCAGGTACATGATCAACGCGCCAAGCGTCATTGGATTGCGAGAATAGGCGTACGGGCCTTGCGTTACCAATTTTTGGGTCGCGACAGCCGGCGCCGGGGTACCTTTCCCGAGTGTGTATTGGATATAAACTGCCCAGCTGACGAGAGCCAGCCCGTCAAAGGACAAAGCTGGACCGACGGTCCAATTGACCCAGCCAAAACGGATCCGCCCCCAATCGCCAAATATCAGGCTAGTCCCCACCGCCACCACTGACATTAGCAACAAGCCTGAATAGAATCCGATAACCACCTTCACCCTGGTGCTTTCGGGGTGTTCATCCGGTGGTCTCATGTCTGTATTCCCTTGCGCGCGACTGCCTGGCGTAGAATGACCAGAAATTCATTCAAAGGCACACGGTGAACCCGCGCTGCCCATTCCACGGTTAGCGCCTTTGCCAGGAACATGCGGAGTGAATAACGTCCAACACGGCGAACTCCAAACACTTCCATCACTTCGGCAATGTCGCCGTATTCCGACAAGATCTCTGAAATGCGAGTATCTTTGGTGTTTTCCATAATCCACAGCTCCTGGTTTGATCTTTCATCATCATGCTTAGCTAGTAAAGCCCGAGCAGCTTAATTATCGAAACCGCTCAGGTCATGATTAGCATAGCACCTGAGCGCATTTCCCCCAACGACTTTTGTCGATTTTTCATGGATTAATCACCTGCGCGGTATTTCTTAACCCATCTGGATACAGAATGTGAATCTGGCCCCGCTCGAACTGAACCAACCTCTTCTCCGCCAGCTTCCCTAAACACGGTTGACGACACCCGGCACCGTGCCAAACTGGGTGGCTATTTCAGCTTGCG
>JACRAG010000399.1 GCA_016213455.1 Anaerolineae bacterium
ACGGTGTGCAAGCCATCGTCGATGTGATCCTGTCTTCGCCTGAGCCGGTCACACTGCTGTGCATTGGTCCAGCGCCCAACATCGCCGAAGCGCTGCGCCGCGAACCGCGCATCGCCCAGAACGCACGCTTTGTGGGCATGCATGGCGCACTGCGCGAGGGTTACGGCGGCAGCCTGGCCGTCGTTCCCGAATACAACGTCAAAGTGCACCCGGCGGACTGCCGCGCGGCATTCGAAGCACCCTGGCCCATCACCATCACCCCGCTGGACACCTGCGGAAAAATCATGCTCACCGGCGACCTGTACCAACAGGTGCTGAACAGCCCCAATCCGGTGGCGCGCCTGGTGGTGGAGAATTACCGCATCTGGCGCAAGAACCAGAAGGCGGATTGGGCCAAAGACTTTGACGCCGCGCTCAGCAGCACCGTGCTCTATGACACGGTCGCCGTGTTCCTGTGCTTTTCGGAGCAATGGCTGGTGATGGAAGAACTGGGCGTGCGTGTGGATGATCAAGGCTATACGCTCCTGGATGAAACCGCGCCGCGTATGCGCTGCGCCACCGCCTGGACGGATCTGTCGGCATTCGAACGTTTCCTGGTCAAACGGCTTATTCACTAAAACCCCATCATTTCACCCAACGCATCCGCCGCCTCGCCAATGGGAGGCGGCGGATGCGTTGATCAGCCCAGGGGTGATCAAAAAATAACCTTTTTGAGCATTGCACAAACCCTTGACACGCAATGTTTTGGCTCTATAATCGAGATTAATGAAACAGAATTTGTCTGGATATATCGAACAAATAGCGTGCATGTGTCCGCGGCGGGGCCAGGTGACCCTGCCTCGCTAGACACGCGCGTTTTTTGTAACGGCAAGTTTCCAGCAGGACGAAGGCAGCGGACCACAGCCCCGCAGTATTGTGTAAGATGGGCATCGCTGTCTTTTTGTTTTCCTGCTGGTTTTTGTTTAAATTCAACCTCACTCAAGGAGTTTTGACCTTATGCGTATCGCCAACAACGCCACCGAATTGATCGGCAACACGCCGCTGGTTCGCCTCAACCGCATCGCTGCCGAAGCCGGCGCACTCGCCACTGTCGCCGCCAAACTGGAATTCTACAACCCCGCCCACTCGGTCAAAGACCGCATCGGCGTCGCCATGATCAACGCCGCTGAACAGGCTGGAAAGCTGAAGCCCGATACGATCATCCTCGAGCCGACCTCCGGCAATACCGGCATCGCCCTGGCTTTTGTCGCCGCCGCACGCGGATACAAATGCACCCTGGTCATGCCCGAAACGATGAGCAAGGAGCGCCGCATGCTGCTGCGCGCTTACGGCGCAGACCTGATCCTGACCCCCGGGTCGGAAGGCATGGCGGGCGCCATTCGTAAAGCCGAAGAGCTGGCAGCCAGCGATTCGCGCTATTTCATCCCGCAGCAGTTCAAGAACCCCGCCAACCCTGAAATCCACCGCAAGACCACCGCGGAAGAGATCTGGGCAGACACCGACGGGCAGGTGGATTTTGTCGTGTCGGGCATTGGCACCGGCGGGACCATCACCGGTATCGGTGAGGTGCTCAAAGCGCGCCGCCCCTCGCTCAAGATGATCGCCGTCGAGCCGGACGCTTCGCCGGTGCTCTCCGGCGGGCAAAAAGGCCCGCATCCCATCCAGGGCATTGGCGCCGGGTTTGTCCCCGACGTGCTCAATACGCACATTTATGATGAAATCATCCGCGTCAAAGCCGACGACGCCTTCGCCACCGCGCGCAAGATGGCGAAAATGGAAGGCCTGCTGGTGGGCATCTCCTCCGGTGCGGCTACCTGGGCTGCCCTGCAGGTGGCTGCCCGCCCCGAAAACGCGGGTAAATTGATTGTGACCATCATCCCCTCGTTCGGCGAGCGCTACCTTTCCACCGCACTGTTCGCCGACCTGGCGGATTAGCTTTTTCGCCGTCCCTGCCCGGTTGGGAACGGGGAAAAGAGGATGCCATGGCAATCAAATTTTTCAGACTCATGCGTGAAGATAACCGCTCGGTGTTCGAAAGAGACACGGCGGCGCGCAGCACTTTCGAAATTCTGGTCAGCTATCCAGGCCTCCACGCCGTTTGGGGACACCGCATCACCCACTGGATGTGGAAACGCAACATGAAAACCCTGGCGCGCTGGACTTCGCATATCATGCGCTTCCTGACCGGCATCGAAATTCACCCCGGCGCAACCCTGGGCGACAGCTTTTTCATTGACCACGGCATGGGCGTGGTGATCGGTGAAACCGCCGAAGTGGGTAAGAACGTGACGCTCTATCACGGCGTGACCCTGGGTGGAACCAGCCTTGCCAAAGGCAAACGTCACCCCACCCTGGAAGACAACGTAGTGGTGGGCGCGGGCGCTAAAATCCTCGGCGCCATCACCATCGGCGAAGGCAGTCGTATCGGCGCCAACGCGGTGGTGGTCAAATCCGTACCGCCCAACTCGGTGGTGGTTGGCGTGCCGGGCCAGGTGGTGGTGCGCACCCAGCCCCACGATGCCAGCCCGGACCTGAACCACTCCAACCTGCCCGACACCATCGGCAACACGGTGGCAGTGTTGGTGGAACGGGTCGAGTCGCTGGAACGGGCGTTGAAAGCCGGCGTGCCGCACACCCTGGTGGGCAGCAGTGACCGGATTGAACAGCTCGAATCGGAGCTGCGCGTGCACATGCTGGATCACCCGCACATTCCAGCCAACGGTAAAAACGGGAAGAATGGCACG
Organism: Anaerolineae bacterium; assembly: GCA_016213455.1. Classification (GTDB taxonomy): domain Bacteria; phylum Chloroflexota; class Anaerolineae; order Anaerolineales; family Anaerolineaceae; genus Anaerolinea. The sequence goes on from JACRAG010000399.1 coordinate 2,745, forward strand.
GAACCCCACGAACACGCCCTGCCCCACCGCGACGACCAGGGATACTGGCACGAACAGGACTTCACCATTTAGACATCAAAACCGCCCTCGATCGAGGGCGGTTTTGATAGATTGAGCTGTTCAGCTCAAATGTGAATGGCGTGTCCTTCAGCCGCCTCTGCCGCTTCCATCAGCACCTCGCTCAAGGACGGGTGCGCGTGGATATTGCGCGCGATCTCGCTGATGGTCAGCTCATTGCGCTGCGCCAGGGTCAGCTCCGGCAGCAGTTCGGTCACTTCGGGACCGATCATGTGCGCGCCGAGGATCTCCCCGTATTTTTCATCAGTGATGATCTTGACGAAACCGCCGTAGTCGCCCAATCCCAGCGCCTTGCCATTGGGCTGGAAGGGGAAGCGCCCCACCTTGACCGCATAGCCCTGCTCTTTGGCTTGCGCTTCGGTCAAACCAAAGGAGGCGATCTGGGGATTGCAGTAGGTTGCGCGCGGCACCATGGTGTAATTGATCGTCACCGTCTCCGCGCCCGCGATGTTCTCGGCGCAGATGATGCCCATGGCGGAGGCAACATGCGCCAGCAGCAGCTTGCCGGTCAGGTCGCCAATCGCCCAGATGCCCGGCACGTTGGTCGCCATGCGCTCGTCCACTTCCACAAAGCCGCGCTGGTTCATTGCCACGCCCAGCTCTTCCAAGCCGAAGCCTTTGGAGTTGGGTTTGAAGCCGATCGCCATCAAAGCCTGTTCAGCCTCCAGCACCTGTTCGCCGTTTGGCCCGCTGACCTTCACGCGCACACCCGCGTCGGTGGTCTCCACCGACTGCACCCGGTGTCCAGCCAGCACTTTGATCTTGCGTTTCTCGAAATTCTTGGTCAGTTCAGCACTGACTTCCTCGTCTTCCAGCGGCACGATGCGCGGCAGCATTTCCACAATGCTCACTTCGCTGCCATAGGCGTTCCACACCGTGGCGAACTCCACACCAATCGCCCCGCCGCCAATAATTACCACAGACTTGGGCAGCTTGGTTTGCAGGATGGCTTCCCAATAGGTGACCACTTTCTCGCCGTCCACGTTGACGCCCGGGATCGAGACCGTCGAGGCGCCGGTGGCAAGAATGATGTTCCTGGCTTTCAATTCACTGACCTTGCCGTCCTTGTCGGTCACCTGTACGGTGTCGCGGGCGGTCAGGCGCGCCGCGCCCATGTGCACGTCAATGTTGTTTTTCTTCATCAGGAAACCCACGCCGCGCGTCAGGCGGTCCGAAACGGACCGGCTGCGTTTGACGGCAACGCCGAAATCCAGCTGCAGGTTATCGAAGGAAAAACCAAACTCCTTGCCGCGTTCGCGCAGCGTATGTGCGACTTCGGCATTCTTCAACAACGATTTTGAAGGGATGCAGCCCACATTCAGGCACACCCCACCCAGCCACTGTTTGTCCACAATGGCTGTCTTAAGGCCCAACTGCGAAGCTCGCACCGCGGCTACATATCCACCGGGTCCGGCGCCAACCACAACGACATCGTAATCGCTCATACATCCCTCATTTTGGCTCTAAATAGATGAAACATAGCATACCACACACTCGAAAACATCACATCAACCTGCAGAAGCCTGGTTTATTCATACCGCACCGCGCGCACACCGTCCAGCGCGCCTAACATATCCGCCAGGTTTTCCACAGAATGTTCCTTGCGCAGATGAATCACCCCCTGGATGCGAATGCGTTGACGGCGAACCTGCCGGTAAACCCGGAAGGTATCCACATGCTGCGCATGCTCTTCCAAAATCTGGCGTACGGTGCGGGTCACCCCCGGACGGTCCGCCGCGATCAAGCTGATTTGGAGCGGCGCGCGAACCGGGTTCAGGCGGGCTTCCAGAATGTTCAACAACCGCAGCACCACCAGCAGCAGAATGGTCACGCCTGCGGCTGCCCAATAATACCCGGCGCCGACCGCAAGGCCCACCACCGCCATGGTCCACAAGGAGGTCGCTGTGGTCAGGCCTTTGACGTTGGGGCCAAAGCGCAGAATGGCCCCGGCTCCCAAAAAGCCAATTCCGGAGAGTACCTGGGCTGCCAGGCGAGCCGGGTCGCCACTTGCGTCGGATAGATTAATGGAGAGCGTCATCGCCAATGCCGAACCCGATACCAGGATGATGTGGGTTCGCAATCCGGCAGGTTGATTCTGACGTTCGCGCTCCAGCCCGACCAGCGCGCCCAACCCGGCACCGATCAATACGCGCAGCAGCATAAACCATTCGGGGATCATTCGCCCTCCGGAGAGCAGCCCGGTGAATGCAGGAGAATTCGCGCACAAAATCACCGGCTACCTTAAGAAATTGTAATCAGGTTTGGATCAAAGTGCAATCCCGTCCCGGCTGACCTCCCAGGGTTATTCGCACACTTAACGAATCGCCCCGGCATCGCCGCATCGTAACTTGACAATCACGGGGTTTGGGGTATTGGGCC
>JACRAG010000049.1 GCA_016213455.1 Anaerolineae bacterium
GGCGCCTGCCAGGGCAGCGACCCATGTGTTGTGAGGCCCCGACCAGGTCATACTGATGATCATGGCAGCGGATACCAGCGGCACGCTGAGGAAACGGCCTTCCATGAAATCGCCACCAATCCAAAGGATATACCCCAGGTAGAAGAGAATGCCCAAAATAAGTGGATACAGCTCTTTGCGGCGCATGATCAGCGGTAAAACGGTGCCCATCCCGATGCCGGCCAGTGTGATGGGATCGTTCCGTAATGTGGCGAAGATGTAGACAATGCCTTGCCGGATCATCTCGACGTTTGGAATGCCGGCGTTGAGTTTGGCGTAATAGGTGTTGGGGAAAGGCATCCCATAGTAAATAATCGAAAAAATTTCCCAAGCCAAAACAGGCGACAGCCCCAGCACCAGCCATTTCACGGCAAACCAACTGCGCCATTTCCATAATCCATAGGCCAGCGCTGGAAATACGATCAATGACAAATCCAACCGGTTTAAAACCAGCAGCCCACCGCACAGGGCAGCCCAACCCACCCGGCGCTGCTCGGCCAAAGCGGTGGTGTAAAGGGTGATGAACACAACGATCAATGCATGCGAGAGCGTGTTTTCCAGGCCGCTGGTGGAGTAATCGATGAAGGAACTGGAAAATCCAAGTAGCAGCAAGGCAATCAGCATTCCCAAATCTTTCCGCGAGAAGCGTACCATCCAGCCTAACATGAAAGCGGTCAATGCTAAATTAATTGCTATCGTGGTGTAAGAGGCTTCGTGGGTCAGCATATAAAATCCAGCCAGGACCAGCATCCATAACGGATGGGTGTAAGCCTGAACACGATAGCCGGGATTGAACACCGGGCCAAAGCCATGCATCCAATTGTCCACACTGCGCAAGGTAATATAAGCATCATCTGCCATCCATGCCCGGCGCAAGACGAAGGTCAGAATAATAAGCAGGAATAAGAAAATGGGGATGCGCAGCAGGTCCATTTGATCACGGTCGGAAGAGAGGGTCGATTCAGAATCCACAATCAAAGTCCCCCTAATCAAATAGTCGCTTTTACTACGAGTTGACTATATTTGTAGTCTATATTATAGACGAAATGCCAATTTTGTTTTTGAATTATTCCATATCAGTCCAGTGCAAAGGCTATATTTCAAAATCTCTGCCAGAATATCCATGATCAAGTGTCCGATTTTGAGAACACCTGAATTAACCATTGACAAGCCTTTTTATTCGCGGTTTAATGAGCATACAAGCAAAGGCTTTGACGGAGGAAAGTAGGCGGGCGGATGCCGCCAGAGACGCGGGAGCACAGGCTGAAACTCCTGCCCGGAAGAAACCTGACCGAAGTTCCCTCCCGAGCCTTCCAGGGGAACGCCCATGCGGGCCTGTAGTCTGGAACGCGAGTGCCCGGCGTTATCGGGCAGCCAATCGCCTTCACCGGCCGTTGGACAAAGTGGGCCAGGCTGTGCCTGGTCAACGTGGGTGGTACCGCGGGTTGTTCCCGTCCCATGCTGGGGCGGGGCGTTTTGTTTAAACCCCGGTCAGGCGCAGTCGACGGTTGGATGGGAGAGTCGCCTGCCGTCCAGGCAGGTTAAGTTGAGGAGGATGGATGGAAATTTTAGATGAACTTGAACAAATTCGGCGTGACGGATTGTCCGCGCTGCAAAGCGTGACGGACGAGCCGGCCCTGGAAGCCTGGCGCGTGGCTCATTTGGGCCGCAGCGCTCCGGTGATGCAGGTCTTTTCCCGTATGGGGCAGGCTGCCAAAGAGCAGCGTCCGATCATTGGACAGGCTGCCAACCAGGTCAAGCTGGCCCTGGAAGCTGCCCTGGCGGAGACCGCCCAGGTGGTCAAGGAAGCTGCGCTGCAGCGCTCGCTGCAGGCTGAACGCCTGGATGTGAGCCTGCCGGGTCGCCGTCCGGTGCAGGGCCGCCTGCACATTGAAACCCAGACGCTGCGCGAAATGTACCGCGTGTTTGGCGAGATGGGTTTCCAGGTGTATCGTTCGCCGGATGTGGAGAGCGATGACAACAACTTCACCGCCCTGAACATCCCTGCGCACCACCCGGCGCGCGACATGTGGGACACTTTCTACACCGCCAACCCCAGCGTGCTGCTGCGCACGCATACCTCGCCCGGGCAAATCCGCGCCATGCGCCAGTTTGCGCCGGACCCCATCCGCGTGGCGCTGCCGGGCATGTGCTACCGCTATGAGCAGGCCGGGGCGCGCAAGGATATTCAATTCATGCAGGTCGAACTGCTCGCGGTGGGTTACAACATCACCTTCGGCGACCTGAAGGGCACGCTGCGCGATTTTGCCCAACGCATGTTCGGCGAACGCCTGCGCACGCGCCTGCGCCCCTCCTACTTCCCCTTCACCGAGCCTTCGGCGGAGATGGACGTGGAATGCGTCATCTGCCACGGCAAAGGCTGTGGGGTGTGCAAGGGCTCCGGCTGGCTGGAGATCATGGGCTGCGGCATGGTGCACCCGGTGGTGCTGCAAAATGGCGGTTACGACCCGTCGCGCTTCACCGGCTTCGCCGCCGGCATGGGCCCGGGCCGCATTGCCATGCTGCGCCATGCCATCGAAGATATTCGCTCGCTTTACACGAACGACATTCGGTTCCTCGAGCAGTTCTGATCCAGGTTGATTGATTGGTTGAAAGGATGCGTCCATGAAAGTACCGCTATCATGGCTGAAAGAATACGTTGATATTGACCTAGACCTCGAAACCCTGGCGCGCAAACTGACCATGGCCGGGTTGGAGGTGGAAGCGATTGAACTGGTGGGCCTGCCCAAACCGCAGGCAGATCACTATGAATTTTCATATACCGGCCTGAGCTGGGAGCCGGACAAAATTGTGGTGGCGCGCATCGATGAAGTGATGCCGCACCCCAACGCCGACCGGCTGACGCTGTGCCGCCTGTATGACGGCACACAGGAGCATGTGGTGCTGACCGGCGCGCCCAACCTGTTCGATTACAAGGGGGTGGGCCCCTTGAATCCGCCCTTGAAGGTAGCCTATGCCAAAGAAGGCGCCACCATCTATGATGGTCACCAGCCCGGGCTGGTGCTGACCAAATTGAAGCGCGCCAAGATCCGCGGCGTCGAGTCCTACTCGATGGTTTGCTCGGAAAAAGAGCTGGGCATCTCGGAAGAGCACGAGGGCATCATCCTGCTGCCTGAAGATGCGCCGGCGGGTATGCCGCTGGTGGATTACATGGGCGACGCTGTGCTGGATATCTCGATCCTGCCCAACATGATCCGCAACGCCTGCATTGTGGGCGTGGCTTTCGAAGTTGCCGCGCTGACCGGCAAGGAGTGCCGCCTGCCGCAGCCTGATTTGGGCAAGCTGGGCCCCAGCATGGAAAAGGATGCTTCCATTCTCATCGAAGATCCCATCCTCAACCCGCGCTTTGCGCTGGGGATGATTCGCGGCGCCCGCCCGCAGCCCAGCCCCTACCATGTGCAGCGCCGCCTGCGCCTGGCGGGGATGCGCCCGATCAACAGCCTGGTGGACGCCACCAACTATGTCATGCTGGAGATCGGTCAGCCCCTGCACGCCTTCGATTACCAGGTGCTGCAGCGCCGCGCCGGGGGCAAGGCACCCACCATCATCACCCGCCGCGCCGCGCCGGGCGAGAAGCTGACCACGCTGGACGGCGTGGAGCGCAGCTTGAACGACTTCTCGGTGCTGGTGTGCGACACTGCCGGTGCGCTGTCCATCGCCGGTGTGATGGGCGGGGCTGAGAGTGAGGTGACCGATGCCACCACAGACGTGCTGCTGGAGGGCGCTTCGTGGAACTTCATTAATATCCGCCGCACCGCCGCCGCGCAAAAAATGGCTTCCGAAGCCTCTTACCGCTTCTCTCGCGGTATTCACCCGGCGCTGGCGCCGGAGGGTGTGCAGCTTTGCCTGGGTTACATGGCGCGCTGGTCCGGCGGTCAGGTGGCAGCCGGGTTGGTGGATGCCTACCCCACGCCGGTCAAGGACCCCGAAGTGGCGCTGACCAGTCAGGATGTCTTCCGCGCGCTGGGCATCAACCTCAACCTGGAGCACATCGCCGGGCTGCTTTCGCGCCTGGGCTTCGCCTGCCGCATCCAGGACGAGACGCTCTACGCCAGGACGCCTGCCCGCCGGCTGGATATCGGTGAAGGCATGGTCGGCAAGGCGGATCTGGTGGAAGAAGTGGCGCGCCTGTACGGCGTCGATAACCTGCCCTACACGCGCCTGGCGGATCCCCTGCCGCCCGCCGAGGAAGATTCCACTCTGTGGACCGAAGAACGCATGAAAGATGTGCTCGTCAGCCTGGGACTGAACGAAACCATCACCTACCGAATGACTTCGGTGGAGAAGGAGCAGCGCGTTTGGCTGCCGGATGCCCCGGAGCGTGCCGGCGAGTATGTGCGCATTGCCAACGCCATCTCTCCCGAGCGCTCGGTGATGCGCCGCAGCCTGCTGGCATCGACCCTGGATGTACTGGAACGATCCAGCCGCCTGCGCGAGCGCCTGGCGTTGTTCGAGATCGGTCCGGCTTTCCTGCCGCAGGCTGGCGAGCAGCTCCCCAAAGAGGAAGGCCGCATCGCCATTGCCATGACCGGTAAACGCGCGGCGGACGCCTGGGATACCAGCTCCAATGCCGTGCTGGATTTCTATGATATGAAGGGCGTGCTCGAAGCCCTGCTGGAAGCCATGCACGTGGGCCAGGTGGTCTTTGAGCCGGCTTCCGGCAGCACCTATCACCCGGGAAAATGCGCCAGCGTGCGCGTGGGCGAGACGGTGCTGGGCATGTTCGGCGAGCTGCATCCGCTGGTCAAGGCGCAGTATGACTTCCCCGCCGCGCCCGTGGTGGCTGCCGAGTTGGACCTGGCAGCGCTGCTCGGTTTGGCGCAAGTCTATTATGAAGCGCGTTCTGTCTCCTCCTATCCGCCCATTTTTGAAGACCTGGCGGTGGTGGTGGATGAAGACCTGCCCGCCGAGCGGGTGGTGGAGACCATCCGCCTGGGTGGCGGCAAGCTGCTGGTGGGCGTGCGCCTGTTCGATATCTTCCGCGGCGCGCAAATTGGCGCAGGCAAGAAGAGTCTGGCCTACAGCCTGACGTACCAGGCTGCCGACCGCACCCTGGCTGACACGGATGCCGCGCAGATTCGCCAGCGCATCATCCGCCGCCTGGAGCAGGATCTGGGCGCCAAGCTGCGCAGTTAGTTCTCGCTTTGGATGTGAATGGCATCCCCCGCTTTCGACGAGAGCGGGGGATGTTTGTTGATTTCCAGGTTTGATCCTGTCATCCGCTCCGCTAGGGCGCGTTGCCCCGGGACAGCTGGTGCACCCTGGGTTTCTTTGGCATGTTCTTCGGGTACAGGAATTTCTTGTATAACCCGGACAGAGAATGTCATATAATTAATGGACTGACTGGCATACAGGAGGTCCACCATGCCCATTCTTCAAACCGCTTTTGATCCCGTACGGCACGGTTTTGTCCTGTCCAACGCGGCTGCGCCCGCCATTCCCATTCATTACGCGCTGCCCGGCGTGGGCACCCTGCGTGTGGAAGACCTGGTTACCGGGCTGGACGGCGGGTTGTGCTTTTCTGCGCTGGATAGTTTTCATGCCGGCGGGGAATCTTCACGCGCCGCGGACCTTTCTGCGCTGGGCAAGCCGGCTTTTGCCCGCCTGTGTGACCGCCACCTGGACTGCCTGCCGGTGACGGTGGCGGTGGACCTGCTGGGCTGGACGATGCTGGACCCCACCGCCGCGGCGGCGCGCAGTCTGCGCGAAGAACTGCCGCGCCTGCGCCGCCAGCTCAAACGCGGACTCCCGGCTGTGGCGGCGCTGATCCCGGCGCGCCGGTCGGGCCAGGCTGCGCGCGTGGCGATTGTGGTAATCACCGCGCTGGACGAAGACCCGGCACAGAAGCGCGCCGAGCTGGCGCTGTATGATCCCAACCGGCCTGGCGAGACCCGGCGTGTTTCGTTTGCTTTTAAATCTGCGCCGCCTGCCCAGGGCTGGCTGGCGTTTGCCCTGCTGCCCTACACACCCCGCGCGCTGCCCATGCAGCTGGCTGCGCGTCCGGCTTTGACGGTGCCGTTCCACCTGGCTTGGCCGGTGGACAGCCGGCGGGTGAACCAGTTCTTCGGCGAAAACCCGGCCTCTTACAAGCCCTTTGGCCTGCCGGGGCACGAGGGATTGGACCTGTTCGCCATGACTGGGGCCAACATCTATGCCTGCGCTGACGGTGTGGTAGAGCAGTCCGGTCACCCGTCCAACCATCCTTATGGGCTGCACATTCGCGTCAAACACGAAGCCGGGGGAAAATCCTTCCTCACCATTTATGCACACCTGTCCGAGACGCTGGTCAAGGTCAATGACACGGTCAGCGCCGGGCAGCGCATCGGCCTGGCGGACAACTCCGGCAACTCTTTTGGCTCGCACCTGCACCTGACCTTGAAAATTGACGGCGAAAAGACGCCTGGCTACCCCGCCGGGATTGTGGACCCCTGGCCCTACCTGCAGGAGCCTGAACCGGTGCCCGAGCCGGTGAAACCGGTGGAGCCGCTTCCGGAGCCGAGCGGGGTGACCATTTACACGTTGGGCCAGGTCAATTTGCGCGCGGCGCCCAGCACCTTTGCCGACATCCTCACCATCCTGCCGCCTGGCGAGGCGCTTTCGGCGCTGGGCGAAGCCGCCGTGGTGCGCGACCGGATCGGCAAGCAGGACGCCTGGATCCCGGTGCGCGCGGCCTCCGGCGTGGGTGGGTATGTGGCTGCCTGGCTGACGCAAAGCGAGAGCCAGCCTTTCCCGCCCAGCGATCTGGTGGTGTATCCTTTCGACACGCTCAATTTGCGCAGTGGACCGGGCGTGGCTTTCCCGGTGCTGGCAGCCCTGACTGCCGCGGATGCGCTGACCGTGTTGGGCGATGCGGACCTTGCGCGCGGCAAACTGGGCCGTATGGGCGAATGGATCCAGGTGCAAACCGCCGCCGGGCAGCACGGCTTTGCCGCCGCCTGGCTGGTTCGCGTCACCGGGCAAAACCCACCTGCCTCGGGCATGAAGGTTTTCCCCACCACGCCGCTGAAGGTGCGCGCCCGCCCCGCGGTGGACGGCAATATTCTGGTCGTCACCTTGCCGGGCGATGCGCTGATTGTGCTGGGCGATGCGGCTGCCGCCGAGGCCCGGATCGGCCAACAGGGCCAGTGGTTGAACGTCAGCGCGCCGCAGGGGGTCAGCGGGTATGTGGCTGCCTGGTTGGTGCAAAAAGCCGCGCCGTCACCGGTCCCCGGCCCGGCGCCGGAGCC
>JACRAG010000400.1 GCA_016213455.1 Anaerolineae bacterium
TATGGGACCTGTAAATCCTTCAACAAATGATGAATGCGGTTTACTGGTTGATGGTTTTGATCAAGCGAGCCAATTGCTGCCGGAAGACGGTCATGATGGTCAACACCTCTGCGCCGAGAATGATCAGGGCGAAGACAGCGGCCAGCAGAATGACCTGATTTTCAGCGATGACCGGCAGAATGGGCGGAAGCGGGGTGGCAGCTTCGCCGGTGTAGCGGAAGAAAGGCACCACCAGCCTGGAAACCGTGATGCCGATCCATGCGCCGGCGACAGCGCCGAAGAGCGAAAGGAAGGCATATTCGGTGACGACCTGCTGGATGATTTGCTGGCGCAGCAGCCCCAGCGCGTTAAGCACCGCGAACCGGTACACCCGCTCGCGCAGTGAAGCGTAACTGTATACCAGCAGCCCCATGATCGCCATCACGGCGGTGGCGAGGAAACCGACGGTCAGGGTGCCGAAGATCCCCACACGTTCCAGCTTGGCCTGTTCAGTCGCGATCATCTGGGCGCGGTCAAATTCCTGGGCGCTCTTGATGAAGAGCACCGACTGCATCTGCTTCAACACATCCGCGCCTGCGACACCCGGATTGAGTTTGAGCCAGATGCGGTGCATGGGGATGTAGCCGAGGGCGTCGGTCAGGTTGTCCAGGTTGGTGACCACCATGATGCCGTCTTTTTCTTCATAGGCGGTCGGCATGTAGTGGAAGGTGCCCACCACTGTGAGCTCAATGCGCACGGAAACCGCCAGGTCAACGTTCAAGGTGGCGACAATCTTGTCACCCAGTTTCAGCCCGGACTGTTGCAGGGCGTTGTCGGAGATCAGCGCAGAATCGGGAGCCAGCGCCAGGCGATTCATCATCCCGCCCAGGGACTCCGATGCGAAATCTTTGCGCCACCAGATGGCGCCGGGGAAATCCAGCCGGTCAATCGCCATGATGCGCGCGCGCACTTCTTTGCCACCTGCCGGGGCAACCCGCGCAGGGTATTCCCCCACACGTGTGGCGGCAGCTACACCTTCCAGCTGGGTAAAGTTACCCGGCTGCGGAATCCAGTTACCCTCGGAAGGCGCAGTGGAGGCATCCAGCGGCATGGGCGTGAATGCCAGGTCAGCGCCGGCGCGATACGACATGCGGTCGATCAGCCACTGGTCGAGGCTGGCTGCCATGGAGATGGTGTAGACGCCGATCGACAGAGAGATGATCACAAGCAGCAGGGGGCGCAGGTAATCCTGGCTCTGTCGGCCCAACTGGCGCAATGCCAGGTGCAGGGTGACCCAGGGGGTCTGCGCAGCCAGCCCGTCGATCAGGCGCATCAACAATGCGAAGACGCGCATGGTGATCAACGCGGCGCTGAGGGAGAACAATGCCGGCACCAGGATGAGCAGCGGGTCGCTCAAGAGATCTTCCGGCGCAGAGGTCACCAACCCAGCCAGGGTACCCTGTTTGGACATCTGGTCGTACGCGTACCAGGTGGGGATGACCAGCAGCAGGTCAAAGTAATAGCGGTACCAGAAGGGGGTGCGCAGCGGGCGCGACCATTCGCGTTCTTCAGCCACCACCGTGGAGCGCGCCGCCTGTAGGGTGGGCGCGAGCCGCGAGAACAGGGTGAAACCGAGCGCCAGCCCGATCAACGCCCAGTTCAGTCCGTGCAGCGTGACAGTGAGCGGCTCTTTGGGCGCAAAGGTCAAGAAGCTGGTGGTATAGCTCATCAGCCGCGCGACCAGCATGCCAAAGCCAACCCCGAGCGGGAAACCGATGACGAACAGTCCGAATTGTTCGATCAGGGTCAGGTTCAACAACCCGATCGGGTTCATGCCGCGGCTGGCGAGAATGGCGGTCTCGCGGCGCTGCCACTGCGCCATGATGGTCGAGGTGATCATCAGAAAGTAGAGCAGGATGGCGAAAGCCGGCAGGTTGTAAGCCAGCAAAATGACGGTCAGAGCGGCGCTGCGGTCCACAAACTGCTTGAGGGGGTCCAGTGGGGGCGTGTTCAGGCGCGCGCCGGGCAGGTAAACCTGGATCTCTTTGAGCGCGTTGGCAAAGCCGTCGATGTAGATCTTGCTTTTCTTGGGGACGACCGAATTTTCATCCAGGACGATGTACCAGCTTGCCTCGCGCGAGCCAGAAGGGATGATGGGCTCGATGAAGCGCTGATAGTCGCCGCGGCGCACGAGGAAGGCATCGTTAAGCGAGGAGTCGGGGTCATTGAACCAGAACGGGTTCTGAGGGTCGGCGCCTTTCCAGATGCCGGCAACGCGTACTTTTACCTGCGTGTCACTTGCAGTGACGCCAACCGTCACTTCGTCGCCGATTTGAAAATTCATCTTTTCGGCGTTCTTTTGATGCACCCAGATTTCCAGCGCGTCGTTGGATGCGCCGTTCGGGTCCATCGCCTTGCCGTCCAGAATCTGCATGTGTTCGGAGACGCCCTCAATATACACGGTGCGGGCATTCCCGAGCAGGGTGTCGCTGCCGAAGGTGTCGGAACCTGCCAGCGAGCGCAGCATCAGCCCGCCGGAGGAAACCAGCGTGCCCACCTGCCGGGATGGCAGCTCCACCTGGGAAGTGAGAATGTTGTCGATCTGGACTGCAAGGCGTTCTGCCTGTTCCAGGTTCACCGGCACCCGCGAGGAGGGGAATATATAAACCGAGGTCGAGAAGGGGGGGCGTCCGGTGACCGAGGTGAATTTGCCCATTTCCTGCAGAAGAATGGCCCGGTCCACGGCTTCGGAGAAGAAGGATGCGGAAGTGACCAATCCGACGGCGAGGATGATGCCAAAGAGCGCCAGGATGGTTAAACCGATATGGTAAACCCGACGTTGGAAAATAAGGTTAATCAAGCCGGGCAAACGGGCAAATGGATTCTTGAAGCCTGCATTACCCGTGGGTTGGGCTTTCCGGGAAATGGATGTCATCCGGTTGGGATTCCTGTTATAAATTTATTCGTGAGAACGCTCCCTATTATACCTCTGCCTGCGTATGCCTGGGGGTGGGGGAAGTAATTTTCCAATAGATGTTAAACAAAAACCTGGAGTACATCAAGATCAGCAAATGAACGAGTTATGGCTTAACCAAAGCCGCTTGGTTGGGCAAGATATTGGGTAATTCGATCTTCCTCCTATCGCTCCGGGAGAGATCGAGGGTGGGCCTTTTGACTTTAGGAAGACCTGATCATCGAGTGTGCAGGGATTGCATTTACCCATTGGACGACTGATAATGGAAGAGATCAATCATCCACGCCACGATTTGCACGTTAATCGGATGGGCAAGATGAAACTCAACCTGCAACCATTTCTTTGTTTTTGCCTGTTATTCATGACGGGCTGTGTATTCTTGGGTTCCGAAAACCCTGCTGGAAACGATCCAGAAGACGATCAACCGCAGCCCACACTTATCTTCCCGACTTTTGAATCTGAAGAACCGCTGCCAACCGATATGAACCTGGTTGCCTGTCCGGAGGGTGGGGGAGACCTGTATCTAAAATTTTCAGCTGCAATCACCATGCAAGAAGAGGGCTTCACCATGACACATCTTCTGCAAGATGGATTGCTTACGTTGAATATGGATGCATCGGGCAATCTTCGCGCGCTAGAGCCGCCGCAAATTCCTTACACCATCACAGGCAATGCCGGCGAGTGCTCGCTGAACGGGGAAGGCATCATGACGCCAGATGCGACGGGGGATTGTTTGGACGGTGTGGTGCATTTAATCATCGTCGAGGATTGGCAGAACGGTAACATAACGGTCACCTGTGAAGACCAGACCAGTACTGTCCCGTTGCCTTCACTGGGCTCGATAACGCATACCGGCGCAGATGGTCGAGGTGAAGTGTTTTACTTAGATCGCAATTTTACCGAAGAAGAATTGGGCGCCGGCTATACCACCATGCGGCCTTTTGTGCATGGTGAGGGAGAGCATATCTGGACATTGTACATGCCTGATATTCCAACTGTGCCGCTGGTACCATGAACCGGTTGGTGATAACTGATTCATGTCATTTGAGCCGATAAATAACGATCTCCGTTTACCCCTGACCCGCGGCGAAATTCTATCTATAATAAGGGATTGCGGTTGATGGATGGTTCTGTGGAGGCATGTAAATGACACCGGTTCAGGTTCTCACGTTGGGCGAGTGCATGGCATTAATTTATCCACCAGCCGGGCAGGGGCTGGAAGAAGCGCAGGTGCTGCAGCAGGATATGGCGGGAGCCGAGGCCAACCTGTGCATTGCCCTCAGCCGCCTGGGTAACAAAGCCGGCTTCATCACCCGCGCCGGCATGGACCCGTTTGGACGGCGAATTTACGCGCGCCTGGCTGCAGAAGGCGTGGACCTGAGTGGTTGGGTGGATGACCCGACGGCTCCGACCGGCCTGTTTTTTCGCGAGCACCTGGCAGACGGACAGCGCCGGGTGTACTATTACCGCGCTGGGTCTGCCGCTTCCCGATTGTCGCCTGAGGATTTGCCGGCGCAGTTATTCGAAGGGATCAAGGTGCTGCATCTGACGGGTATAACCCCGGCGCTCAGCCCAGCCTGCGCGGCAGCCTGTCGAAAAGCGGTGGAGCTGGCTCACCAAGCCGGCGCAAAGGTATCCTTTGATCCCAACTTCCGGTCCAAATTGTGGGATGCCGATACAGCCAAAAAAGAACTGCGGTGGTTCTATGAGCACGCAGACCTGGTGTTGATGGGGCATGAAGATGCCCGCGCCACGCTGGCGGATGGCTCAGCAGAGGAAGTTTTGCGGGCGGCGATTGCGCTGGGGGCGCAAACAGCGGTGCTGAAACTGGCTGACGAGGGCGCGATGGCTCTGCAGGAAGAGCGCTTCTACCGCGTACCGGCTGCGCCTGTCCGGGAGGTGGTGGACCCGGTGGGAGCGGGAGATGGTTTTGATGCCGGTTTTTTGGCTGGATGGCTGCGTGATTGGGATATGATGTTTTGCCTGCGCCTGGGTGCGCTGGTCGGTGCGCGGGCTGTGCAGGTGGCAGGCGATTATCACGGCTATCCTCGTTGGGATGATCTGCAGTGGCAGGATTAATGGAAACCGAATATTAAGGATAAATGATAGGAGCTCGTATTATGGAAACCTACCCCATCCCCATGGTGCCCGGCCCGGTGCGTGTGCCGGAAGCGGTGCTGCAAGCTTACGCCGTGGATTACGGATCGCCGGACCTGGAAACGGAATATCTGGATCTGTACAACCGCACCGAGCAAATGCTTCAGACCATCCTGGCGACGCGCAACCGCGTGACCATCCAGACCGGTGAAGGGATGCTGGCGCTGTGGGGCGCTTTAAAAAGCTGTTTGCGTCCGGGAGACCGGGTGTTGAGCATCGCCACCGGCGTGTTTGGTTACGGCGTGGGCGACCTGGCGCGCAGTGTGGGCGCGGAGGTGTGCACGCTTGGTTTTGGTTACGATCAGACCGTGAGTGATTGGGCTGCGGTGGAAAAAGCGGTGGCGGAATTCAAGCCGAAGATGATCACCATCATCCACTGCGAGACGCCTTCCGGGACGTTGAACCCGCTGGCTGAATTGGGCGCCATCAAACGCAAGTACAATG
Source organism: Anaerolineae bacterium (assembly GCA_016213455.1). GTDB lineage: Bacteria > Chloroflexota > Anaerolineae > Anaerolineales > Anaerolineaceae > Anaerolinea. The sequence continues at coordinate 5,555 of JACRAG010000400.1, forward strand.
TGCCGCTGCTGTATGTGGATGCAGTTGCCAGCCTGGCTGGCGCGCCGGTGCTGACGGATGATTGGGGAATCGACCTGCTGCTGGGCGGCTCACAAAAGGCGCTTTCCATGCCACCCTGTATGTCGCTGGTCGCGGTCAGCCCGAAAGCCTGGGAAGTGATTGAAGACGTGAATTACGCCGGATACGATGCGCTCAAGCCTTTCTCCACAGCCCAACGCGACTTTTACTTTCCCTACACACCTTACTGGCACGGAACGGCAGCCCTGTATGCCGGCGCAAAATTAATTTTGGATGAAGGCCTGGAGAAAGTCTTTGCACGGCATGCCGCGGTGGCGGAGCAGTGCCGCAGCGGACTCCAGGAACTGGGTTATGAGCTGTTCCCCGCGGCGGGGGCGATCAGCGCGCCTACGGTGACCGCGGTGAAATTGCCGGGCGGGATGGACTGGGCGGATTTTGACCGCCGGGCGCGCGCCAAAGGCCTGGTGGTGGGCGGCAGTTACGGTCCGATGGCAGGCAAGGTATTTCGCCTGGGGCATATGGGCAGCCAGGCGGACCCGGAATTAATGGCGCGGGCATTGGAGGTTTTGAAGCAGCTTAGGGACTAGGCCGAAAGGTGGAGCGAAAATTCAACCTTGACAACCTCACTCCAGCAGTGTAAAGTTGATGGGACTGAACTTAATGGAGGTTCTTGCATGGTCAGATTGCGCATGAATTATCACATCGTTGAGGGCAAGGGGAGCAATTCCTTGTCGTATTGCGTCTGCTGACCGGTTTCCATCCAGAATGTGACCGACCGCGGCGCAATGCCCGCGGTCGTTTTGTTTTAATCTTTGGCGCGGGCGGTTGACTGGACTCGAATTTACTCTCGGAGATCGACTGTGACTTTACCGCTGAAACACTATTCGGAACTACTCGCGAGCTACATCAAGCCTCAGCTGGCGCGCTTTGTATTCCTTTCCGTATTGCTTTTCTCCAGCATTGCCCTGCAGGTATTTAACCCGCAGGTGATCCGCTCGTTCATTGATGCCGCGCTGGCGGGTGAAGTGATGAACGTACTGCTGATTAATGCCGCCATTTTCATCGGGGTGGCGCTGCTGCAGCAGGTCATGGCGGTGGGGGTGACCTACCTGGGCGAGAATGTAGCCTGGACAGCTACCAATGCACTGCGCGCCGAACTGGCTCGCCACTGCCTCAACCTTGATATGGGTTTCCACAATAACCACACGCCCGGTGAGTTGATCGAACGGATTGACGGCGATGTGGCTGAAATGTCGACTTTCTTCTCCCAATTTGTGGTGGTGATGATCGGCAATGTGCTGCTGCTGACCGGCATCCTGGTGGCTTTGTTTATTGAGAACTGGCAGGTGGGCCTGGTCTTCAGCATTTTTGCCGTCATCACAATCCTGGTGCTCAACCGGGTGCGCGACATTGCGCTGCCCTACGAAAAACAACGCCGCCAGGCCGAAGCGGATTTATACGGCTTTGTCGAAGAGCAGCTGTCCGGCACAGAAGATATCCGCTCGAGCGGCGCGGTGGACTACAGTCTGCGCGAATTGACCCGTCTGCAAAAAGATGTGTACATCGGCGATAAGATGACGCAGTGGAAAAACTGGCAGTTGAATGTGGTGATGGGCGCGCTGTTGACGATCGGCAACCTGATGGCGCTGGGCCTGGGATATTGGTTATATCGCAACGGGACAATTACGATTGGCACGGTGTATTTGCTGATTAACTATATCAATCTCATCGAAATGCCCATCTGGACGTTGACCCATGAGGTGCGCACGTTCCAGACCATTGGCGCGTGTGTAGAGCGTCTGATTGAACTGCGCAAGATCAGCACCACGGTCAAAGATGGCAATGGCGACCTGCCCGCCGGCGGAGCTTTGGGGCTGCACTTCAACGGTGTGACCTTTGCCTACAATGGGGACGCGCCGGTGCTGGACAACCTGACCTTTAAGCTGGAGCCGGGCCAGGTTTTAGGCCTGTTGGGGCGTACCGGTTCGGGAAAGACGACGGTCACCCGGCTGGTTTTTCGGCTGTATGATCCGGTGAGAGGTGAGATCCGGCTGGATGGAGCCAACCTGAGCGACATCCGCCAGACTGCGTTACGTCAGCGGGTGGCGATGGTGACCCAGGAGGTGCAGCTTTTCCGCGCCTCGGTGCGCGATAATCTGACCTTCTTCGACCGCAGTATTTCCGATGAGCGTATCCTGGCGGTGATCGAAGACCTGGGATTATCGGATTGGCTGGCGGCGCTGCCTAATGGGCTGGATACTCTGCTGGCTACCGGTGGGCACAGCCTGTCAGCAGGCGAGGCGCAGTTGCTGGCTTTCACCCGGGTTTTTCTGCGCGATCCTGGCCTGGTGATTTTGGATGAGGCTTCTTCGCGCCTGGATCCCGCCACCGAGCAGCGCATCGAGCGTGCCGTGGACCGCCTGTTGAAAGGGCGAACCGCCATCATCGTGGCGCATCGCCTGGGTACTGTGCACCGCGCCGATTCCATTTTGATCCTGGAGGACGGACGGTCGGCGGAATACGGCGCACGCGTGGCGCTGGCATCGGACTCTGGTTCGCGTTTCTACCAGTTGTTGCAGACTGGTCTTGAGGAGGTGCTGGTATGAGCAGCGCTGAAACCATCCATCCCAATGGCAGTGACCCAGCCGCTTTGCCGGTCTGGAAGGTTGTGTTAGCCATGGTGCGCTTCCGCCCGTGGTATTGGTTTGTGGATTTCCTGGCGGTTGGTATCATCCGGATCGTCTGGCAGCTGGCGCCAGGCCTGGTGCTGCGGGAATTTTTTAATCTGTTGACCGGCGAGGCGCAGGCACGCTTTGGCATCTATGCCATCCTGGCTTTCTCCATCGCCATGTTTCTGGCGCGCGTGTTGGGTGAGTTTGGTTTTTATTATGCGGATGTGCCCATCTTCGCGGATGTGACCACGCTGCTGAGAAAAAATCTGCTGCGCCATATTCTCCGCCGCCCAGGCGCATCGCCGCTGCCAGATTCGGCGGGCGAGGCGGTCAGCCGTTTCCGCAACGATGTACGGGAAATCCCACTGTTTGTCCTGTGGTTCAACGATATCCTGGTCGGGTTGATGGTGATCGCTGCAGCCGTCATCTTGATGTCGCAAGTTAGTGTGTGGGTAACTCTGCTGGCGCTGGCGCCGGTGCTGGCGGTCGGGTTGATTGCCAACAGCGCCACCGCACGCATTGAGGCCTACCGAAAAGCCAGCCGTGAGGCCACCGGCAAGGTGACCGGTTTCATCGGCGAATTTTTTGGCGCAGTCCAGGCCATCAAAGTAGCCACGGCTGAGCAGGATGTGATTGCCCACTTTGACCGGCTAAACGAGGAGCGGCGCAAGCTGACTCTGCGGGAGCGGCTCTTCGACACCGTTCTGGACACGATCTGGCGCAACACCAGCAGCCTGGGCACCGGCGTGATCTTGATCCTGGCGGGGCAGTCCATGCGCGCCGGGACGTTCACGTTGGGTGATTTTTCGCTGTTTGTCTATCTCATCTCCAGCCTGGGTGACTTGACCACCTTCACCGGGATGATCGCGGCGCGGTACAAACAGCTTTCCGTGTCGGTGAAGCGCATGTACCGGTTGATGGAAGGCGCGCCGTTGAACGCGTTGGTGGAGCCCGGTGAGGTGGATTTGAACGGTCCGCTGCCGGAGGTGCATTACGCAAGCCTGGATGAGCGTGACCGGCTGGAAAGCCTGGAAGTGCGCGGATTAACCTATCATTTTGCTGGCAGTGACCGCGGAATTGACGATGTGAGTTTCAAATTGCAGCGCGGTACCCTGACGGTGATCACTGGACGGATTGGGTCCGGCAAAACGACGCTGCTGCGCACGTTATTGGGCCTTTTGCCCGCGGATGCGGGCGAAGTTCGCTGGAATGGGCGCCTGGTCGAGCACGCCGCTGACTTCTTTGTGCCCCCGCGGGTGGCCTATACCGGGCAGGTGCCGCGCCTGTTCAGCGCCGATCTGCGCAGCAACATTTTGCTCGGTCTGCAGCGCAGCGACGATGAAATCCGCAAGGCTGCCTACCTGGCAGTGCTGGA
>JACRAG010000401.1 GCA_016213455.1 Anaerolineae bacterium
AGACGCACTATGGACCGGCGGCAGTGTAAGATCTACCGAAGCACTTCAGAATTTTACTTCACTGGGGGAATGATACAGGTGGGGATAACAGGTGCATTAGAATAGTTTATGCTGTTTGTAAAGCCCTTGCTGGTCGGCGGGTCCTTCCGGCCCGTTTTCGCCGTTGACGATAGCCCGCACCCAGCGCACGGTCAGATTGTACTTGGCCGCCAGGTCGCGAAAGTTGCGACCGTTGAATTCGTCCCGGATGGCACGGTTGCGCGCCGCGATGGCCAAACGGTCCGGCGGGGGCAGATAGAGGCGCTGCCCCCGCAGGTGCGCGGACAGCGCCAGTACAGCCGGCAAGCCGATGATTTCGGCGATCTGCCGCAAATCTTCCGGCAGATCGTCGATCTCGATATGGTGGGTTGTTTCGCTCATAGTGTCATTACGGGCCTTTGCTCCACAGCATTTTTTCAAGATCCTTAGCGGCTCCAAAAAGGTCTTTGACCTCTCCTTCAAGATTGTTTAAGGAGTCCGTCAGGTCCGAATAATTTGTTGCCCCAGGACGTGCCGGATGGCTGTTTAACCATCCAAAGCGTTCGCCTTTTCCCAGCGCTTGTAAAATTGATCCGGCGGCATTTATTACCTCGCCGCACTCTTCCATGATTCTCATTGCCGGTGTGCCGATTTGTTTATAATTTTTGTCAACCATAAATCCTCCTAAGTCATCGCAGCCGTCGCACTCATCTCCGCCGATGCAGCATAGATGGTCGCCGCATCGCGGGCAGATATCGGCCCCTGACGGTAGCCGTATTGTCTCGTCTATCGAAAACGTCGCGTGGCATGTTGTGCAGTGGTCGTCCATTTTACCTCCATTTCCTGGGGCTCGAAACCCCTATCTTTGCACACGCGCTTCTCTTGGCAGAACGACACGGCCGGCTTGCACTACAAAATCAATCTCTCCGCCATATCGGTTCACCATTTGTGCGAGTTTTTGTGAGCATGGGTAAATCGTGAACCTGCCAGAGCTAAGTAGATCCTCTTTGTCCTGGATATCGTCCCGACCTTCGGAGGTCGTCACCCATTGCACGGCGTCTTCGACTGCTGCCGGTGCCGTGTCGCCGAGGCCCCATATAATCGGGTCGCTGGTCGGACCTTTCATGACCTTACTCCATGGCTTTGGTTGCATCTCCATGACCACGTAGCTGCCGGTATCGGGTACTGGCGGCCCATCGACCCATTCGCGCATTTCGCGCATTAAATCGTCGATTGGCTCGCATTGTGAGCGAACTTCGAAGAGGTATAGCTGGGTTGCTTTCATGTCATCGTTGCTCCACATTGCGCTTACCCATGTTCCGCTCCCGAATGGCCCGCATCTCTTCGACGCTCATCGGCGGCGCCATCGGCGTTTCGACGTGGGGCCGGGTCTGCTCCGGAAGCCGCCCGGCGCGTTCGTCGGCGTTGTGGCGGACCTCTTTGGCCCGGTCCATATCGTTGGCGGCATCGTATGCGATCCGCTTAAGGTATCCGTGGGAGGTCAACGGCAAGCGCGCCGGAGGCCGCTGGACGATCTCCTCCAGGGCCTGAGCCCACGCGGTTGCGCTGTTGGGCCGGGCCGGCAGGCGGTCCCACTGGATGTGGCTGTCCATCACCATCTGGCGTAGCGTGTGCAGCAGCCGCAGCGCCTTTTCCCATGTCAGGCCGCGCTTGGACCCGGTCGGCCGAAACATGGCCAAATAAGGCAATGCCCGCTTGCCCACCTCGGCCGGCAGCTCGGCCACCACGATCAGACACTGCCGCGCGGCCGTATCGTTGGACCATCCTTCGGCGCTGTGCACCGCGCCGCAACTGGGGCATACCAGCTTCATAATACATCTCCGTTCCAGGCTTCCTGGGCAAGCTCCTCCGGATCTGCCACGCTCGGTCCAAAGACAGCGCACATCGGACCCTCGGCCCAGCAGTCTGCACACACCACAAAATGATACGTGGTGCAGTCGTCGGTCTCCATCGTATCCATATAGTGGTTCGCCCCACCGCAAAACGGGCATGGCCGCAGGGTTATGCCGTTCGGCATGGCGCCGCCTCCTTTACGAACCTTCGGTAATCACACAGAGCATCCGGCACGCTGTGGGTCATGCCACCCAGGGCGGCCACGTATTTCACGCGGGCCGCGCACTCGCTGCACGCTCCGTTATAGAGCTTGTTCTCTTTCCGCCTGTGTATATTACAATCCTTGCACGGGTTCTCCACACATCCCCCCTCTGCCATGCCGCCGGGCGTCATACTCCAGGGCGGCGATGATGCGGTGCAGTTGATCGGCGTCGCACCACTCCACGCGGTCACGTTTGAACATCTTTTTTGCCATGCCGTGGACATAGGCCCAGGGCCGGCCGGCTTCGGCCAGGTAAGCCTCGATCTTCTCCAGCATCGGCCCCTTGTCCACGCCCTGGCGCTTCATGTTCGGCTTGCCCGGCCGCCGCGTCGTCTTGAACCCCTTCGTGCCCAGCTCCCGCAAAAACTCCTCGGCCTGCGCCCGGCTGATATCGCACGTGGAGGTTTTGCCGAAGCGCTCCATCAACATATCTTCCTTGGTCTGCTTGGCGATGCCGAGCTGGGTGCAGGCGATGCCGATCAATTGGCGCTGGATTTTACTGGATGGAATCATAAGGACCTTTCTATCCAATCTATGAAAAAGCACAGGAGTATCCCGGCGAAGCATAGGGCGGCAACCACTGACTCGAAGTATTTGTCGCGCATATCGAACCTTTCCGGCTGCTCATCAGGCCGCCCGCGCCACCGGGCAACGATCCCGCCGAAGCGGGATTTCGCATTTCCAATCAACTCAGCATCGATCGCCTTCGCTCGTTTACCGCCTTGTGCAAATGGACATCTTTTCCGGCCGAAGCGCCCTTTAAAAAGGCTTCAAATTCTTTTTCATTTTTCAATTTATGGCCTTTTAAGGTCATCTTCTCAGTACCGCGTCTTGCTATGGCCATTTCTATCCTGTCGCGTTCCTCGGGGCTCATGGCCATATCGACCACCTTGGCACTGACGGACCGTACCCATCCGTCCGCCCACAGCGCTGCATATTTCGCGCGGTTGGCCCGTTTCAAGCGCCTTGAAAGTCCGGCCAGATAAGCTTTTCTACCGCGCCCCATCTGCCTGGCCAACACATCGAAAGCGTAGGCCGCAATCTCTGGTCGAGCGCCTTCGCCGATGAAGCGGACATGCGTGATGTTGCGCCAATTGTGGTATTGCATGATGAAGAAATACCCGCATCCGAAGGCGCGCACGACCAGATTGGCCAGCCTGACAATATGCACCGGCACCTTATGGCTGTCGTGAGCCTGCATATCTGATTCGGTGATCTTCGACATCTCGATATCTGATTCAGTGATATGGTGCTTGGCCATCATCTCCTGAGCCCGTTTCATGGCCAGGGCTGCTTCGTGCTCATTGCTGCTGGAGGATAGTTCCAAGCACTTCTTGATTTTGATGATGATCTCTTCTCGTGTCATGATTAGACCTCCTATAACGCCGCCAGATCCAAAGTAATCGGCTGATACTTCCCCAACGCATCCCGCTCATAGATCCGCAGGTAGGTCTTGCTGCCCACCACCTGCATGCTGTCGGCGATCGCGGCCATGGCCCGCAGCCAGCGTTCGTCATCGATTGGCAGCCGCCGCAACCCCAGGATGCGGCCGGTGTTGATGCGGCCTTCCTTATCGACCTGGAAGGCATCGAGCACGATGGTCTTGATCTCGTCGCGGCTGTCGCCCGTCCAGTCCGTGAGGCATTCGTCCACCAACTTCTTGGCCGCCTGGAGGCGCTCATCGAAGGACAAATGCTCGGTGATCGCTACCTGGATCTTATACTTGCCGTCAAACGACACCAGCGTCGTGTTGCCCTTCTGGCCGCCCAGCTTCACGCCGTAGCGCTCGGCCGACAGATCCACGAACGCCTGCACATCTCCCATGGCCTGAAGCTTGTAGCGCTGCATCGACTCGCGCAGGTTCTTGGCCGCGTCGGCCACTTCGCGCACCAATTGATCCCGCTGCTGGTCGATCTCAGACACCATCGAAATGGGTACCAGGCGCCCTTTGGAGTCCTTCCAATAGTTGTCTTCCCGCATTTCCATCATCCGACCCTCCTGACACAGTGCTGCCGGATGGCCGCAGAGTGCATCACGCCCAGGGCGTCGAGCTCCCGGGTGATCTTATTCAAGCCATCCAGCACGCGCTCCTTGACCCGCATGCTGTACTCGTCGCTGACCCGTACCTCTGCCAGGTCGATCTTGGCTTGGGCCAGATCGATGCGTAGGCCGTTCACATCACCTTGCCGTTCTTCCGCGATAACGATGGTCATGGCGTTCTCCTTTTACTGCCGGCCGGCTTCGCAATGCCGGCATGCGTTGAATAATTTAACCCGTTGCGGCGATGATGCCGCGAATGGTTTTCTCCGTTCGGCCGCGCAGCGCTGGATGGTGATCGGACCCATCACCGGGCACTGAACCGTGTCGCTGCCGTAGACTTCATTCACCCGGCACAGCAGGTTTTCCAGGCTGCCCCGGTACTTGCCGGAAAGCGCCTGGCTCACCGCCGAATCGCTGTACCCGATGGCCCTGGCCACGGCTGCCTGGCCCTGGGATGCTACTGCCTGCCGTAACAGATCCATGTACTTCATGGCTGCCCTCCACATTCGGACCCCAGGGGGCGTCCGCACGTTTCGCAGCGCGTCGGATATTGTGGCCCCACATCCTTGACCAGCCTCAATCCCCGGAACTCACCGGCCCGGCCGCCCACGTAGCCGCCTTCCTGGGCCACATAGCCGTGGACCTCCAGGCGCTTTACGAACTTGCGCACATTGCCGCGTGTGGCGCCCGCGGTGCGGGCCAGGTCGATGATCGTGAAGCGCCGCAAGATCCGCATGCTCTGCCAGATCCGATTGCGCAGCGCTCCTTGCCGAGGCTCGGCCGCCGTCATGCCTTTGATGCCCGGCATCAATGCTTCCTCTCGAATCGGGGTTGATCGTAAAAAAGCGCCCGGTTGGCCCAGGCCTTCTTTGTCACCGTCTCCATGGCATTGAGCCGGCCGAACTGCTCGATGCGCGCCAGGCCCGTCACCATGCGCCCGATGTTCTTGCGGGCCGCATGGTGCACATGCTCCAAAAGATCGTCGGCCAACTTCACATCGCACAAGGCATCCGCCAGCGTCCGGGCATCGTCCTGGTCGATGCCCGAAAACTCCACCCACTGGGTGATGCGCCGGGCGAACTTGCCCTTGGCCTGCACCTTGCGGGCGAACTCCTCCATGCCGATCAGCACCACCGGCGATCCTGTGACATCGTAGATATCCCGCATCACGTCGAGCATGTCCGCCTGGCGGAAAAGGTAATCGGCCTCATCGATGAAGATAGGCCGTGGACGCGCCGCGAGACACTTGACCGCCGCTTCCACCATCGGCGTCCGCCGGTTTGCGGCCGGCTGCCCAAGCTCGACCATCAGGGCCGCCAGCATCGAAGTCGGCGTCCAGCAGGTGTTGGCCCGCAGGAAGATCCCGTCCAGGGTGTTGCAGGCAAAGGCCACCGTGGTGGACTTTCCTTCGCCGGGCTCGCCCCACAGGATGGCCATGCCCTCCACCCCCATGGGCCGGTCGTTCAACTCCCGCACGGCCGCCAAAAAGCGCCGCACGTTCTTGGTCATTGCCATTTCATCCTTCATGGATTACCCTCCTGTTGTTCCGGGTACGGCCTACCTGGACACCCATCCTGTCGGCCGGGAGTTGCTGCTCCCGGCCGATCTTTTTAGGACCGATGCCATGCGCCGCGCCGATCAGCACGCACATGTGCCGGATACGGGCCGCCTTTTTAAGCTTGCCGTCGGCCGCGCCATGCAGCGCCAACGCCTCGGGGCCGGCCATCATCACCGCCATGCGCTTGTCCTGCCAGGCTTCGCCCGAAAGCGCCTCGGCCCGCCGCAAACCGTCCGTCACCATCCGAACCGCCACGGCCCTGAGCTGATCCTTGCCTACTTGCATACTGCCTCCTTTCCTTGTTTCTTGGTTGGGGGCGGCCATGCGGCCAAGTACTCGCACGCCACCCGGCAAGCTGCTTCGAACCCTTGCCCGATGCGCTGGTACAGCGCCCGGCGGACATTCTCCGGCAGGTGCCGCCAGCACGCGAAGCAAAAGGCCATGCCGGTCTGCTTGGCCGCACCGCACCGGCACGTGCCGTTCTTGAGCGCCTGGAAACATTCGAGCTTGTCCTTTTGATCCTGGGTTAAAACGGGTTTCAAAGCGGGGTCTCCTTTCATCGTCACAGGGCCATGCTCGCGCCGGTTTCCAACCACAATTCGTAGCGCTTCATCCACGCCAGGTCCGAGTCGCTGACATCGATGCCGCGCATCAAGTCCTCGTTGATCTGCTCGTACTTTTCTTGGCGCGTGGCCGGCGCAGGCCGACTTTCGCGCCGGGCCTGGGCCATGTCGATCAATTCCGCCGCCGCCGTCTCTTCTTCCGTGCTGATTGCAATGGGACACGGGCCCATCTGCGACCGCCGCACGTTCTCCACCGCCCGCGCCGCCTCTTGCATGGCCGGCGTGGTGTATGCCTCGCTGCGGCCCGGGAACTCATGAATGTTGGCGCGCTGCCGTTCGCGATGGCAAAGGATCTCTTCGTTGATGCTGGTCAGCTCGGCTTCTTTGGCCAGCCGCTTCAACTCCTTGCGCCCTTCGCGCATCACGCGGTCCTGGACCGCCTTGCCGTGCGCGGCGATCTCGGCCCGGTCGTGACCCGTTCGCGCCGGATCCACCGCCCGGCACAAGAACTCTTTGGATCCATCCGTATTGATCAGGAAGACATAAATACTGCCGTAATCCAGCGCATCCAGCAGCACGAAAACCGTTTTACCCACATGCGGCCCCAGTTCCGCGGCGATGAATGTGCCGCGGTCCACCTGGATGCCCTCCTTGCCGATGACCCGGGTGCCCTCTTTATCCGGAGCCTCGGACAGCAGGATATCGAGCGCCCGTTCGTCGCTGATGCGCCGCACCGGCAGCCGCCACTCACGCGCCATCTGGGCCGGCGTCTTTCCATTGAGGCTCCCGTGCACGTTCTGGTGGTACACCGCATCGCACCAGCGGTCGCAGATGCGTTGCAGCTCTTCGGCAGTCATGGCGATATCTACCGGGTCTTCTCCCTGGCGCATGATGCGCTGGGCGAAGCTGCGGCGGTCTTCGATAGCCTTGCGCTCAGCCACGCTGTGGCCGATGTCTCCGGCCAGAAATTCGAAGATGCCGTGCAGCAGGGTCTTAAAAAACCGCTCGATGTGCGGCTTGTCTTCCGGATGGAAGGGGCGGCAAAGCAACTGCTCGATCTCCAGCGACTCGAACACCCGCACCATGTGGGCCGAAACATAGTCCGAACCGTTGTCGGTCTTGGCCACTTCCGGCACGCCCCAGTCCAGGAGCGCCCTCCGCGTCACCGCCGCCACGGCCGTGGCCCGGGAGGTAGGCGTGACATGCAGTTTGGCCCGGCGGCTGTACACATCGATCACGCCGATCAGGCAGTGCCGACCGTCTTTAAGCATCACATCGCCGGGCGTGGAGTCGAACTCCCACACCTGGTTAAGCCGCGTCACCGTCTCTGAGGCATTGCCCATGGCCAGCATGTGCAGGTCGCGCCATTTGTCGAAATGGGTGCAATAAAGCAGCAAACTCTTGTTCTCGGATCGCCAGCGGGTCACGTAGCGCCGCAAGGCCGAAGTGCTGGGGATCTGCTGCCCATCAAAGCGCGCCTCGATCGCCTGCCGCACCGCCGAGATTCCCAGGTGCGGCCGCTCGCACAGCAGCCCCTTGATAAAGTCGCGCATGTGCTCTGGAATGCAGCTTTCCCGAGTGGCACAGTACCCATTGGCCAGTCCCGCCAGGCCGGACTCTGTAAACGCCCGCTCCCAGCGGTAAAGGCTGGCCCAGGACAGCGCGCCGCAAGCCTGCTGCACCCAGTCGGCCAGCCGGATCGCGCCCGCCTTGTGCTCCCGGATGAACAGCAGCGTGCCCTGCTTTTTGGGAAGGTCGGTCGCTTGCAGGAAGGCATCCCGCGCCCGCAGGATCTCCCGGCGTGCGTCGGCCTCTGCCTGGCGCTCCTTTGGCAGCCGCTCATAGGCCGCCAGTCCCGCTTCCTTGGCCAGGCGCCGTGCTTCGTCCGCCGACGCCGTCTCGGCCGCCAGCGCCTTGCCCCGCGCAAAGCCCGCCTGGGCCGCAGGCCCGGCGAAAGCCCCGCCCAGGCGCCCGGTCAATACCGTGCGGACCTCATCCGGCAGCCCCGAGACCATGTAAACATAGCTGGAACCTCCCTGGACCCGCCGATAGATGCGCGGCCATCCGCCGTTTTTGGCGCGCATGTGCACCGCGCGTTCGCTGATATTGAGTAATTCCGCCAAATGCCGCGAAGAGATCTGCCGTGGAAAAGCTCGCATGTTCCGCCTCTGTATCCGTATCGGTTCCGAATCGGTTCCCGTATCGGTCTAAAGTTCAGCTTCCAATGCTTCCAGGATGATGGTCACGTGCCGGATGACTTCTTTTTGGTCGGTGTGCTTGTACTCGTTGGCCCGCTCGATATTGATGGCATCCAGGAAGGCGTTGAACGCCCGCCGGAAATCCTCGCTAATCTTGGGGGCCGAATTGACCTGGCGCTGGCGTTTCTGGATGGTGTCGGCAACCTTTTCCAGGTGCAGGCGTTTGGCGGTTTTTTTGAGGTGGGAGGCCGTCATCTTGCCGTCCGGGGCGGTCTGGACGGCTTCGGCGACGATGTTCCTGATGGCAACTGGATCGTCTTTGAAGGGGAGCAGGACACGGGCTTGGCCTTCGTTTCTTGGCACCCATTGAGGAATGGCTCTGGTTTTGTCCACAATTGTGGACAAATTCTGTGAGACCTCCTTGATATAGTCTACCACCTGCACCGCATCGATCATCTGGTAGGCCCTTGAACGCGCAACCTCCCACATTTCCTTACAATAATCCGCGAAGGTCTCATGGGTGGTCCGGTACAAACGGCGCTGCTGTATCTCACGCAGGGCGCAGCCGAGATCGTAGAAATTTTTAACGGCGTGGGTGATGACATCTTCCAGATCCGCCAACCGCTTCGCCTCGTTGGCCGACAGCGGCTTCGCCTCGCTGTAATCCGGCGGCTCATCGCCCAATAAATCATCCACATCCATACCTTGGTCAGGGGCGTCCATTTCTTCTTCTTCGATCACTTCCGGTTCCACCGTCGTCTTCTTGAATAGGGTCAAATTGCGCTTTGCCATCTCAATATTCTCCTCTTAAATCCGGGTTAAAAATCCGATCGCGTATCCAAATGCATATGCGCCCCATGAGATAAGCAACCACTGGGCAGAGGCTGCTTCCGCGAAGGGCTTTCTGCCGCTCATGCAGCCCAGAATCATAACGGTTATCCAGCACGCGATGAGCACCATCTTCAGAATCATCAACTTCATTTTCTCCGCCTTTCCATCTCTCCCAGGAACAGCTCCCGCTTTCTCTTCTCCGACCTGGCCCGCCGCTCTTGCTCGGCGTACTTCTGGATCTCGGCTCGCAAGGCATCCGGCCCGGGAAGGCCGAAAATCCCGGCCGGCTCGTTCAGCGCCTCGATGGCCTCCGTCGATGCCGTGGCCCGGCAAAAAGCCGGCAGGATGTCGGCCGGCGGACGGTTGCCCGGCTTGGATTCCGCCGTCCAGGAGTCCAGCATCATCTTGGTGACCTGCCGCCCCAAAAGGTGGCTCATCTCCCCGGCGATCTGGAAACGGTCTTTGCCGCTGGTCCGGATCGCGCGCGCCATAGCCTGGCGCAGCTTTTCGGTCACGTTGAGCGAGCCCTCGCCGGTATTCGGCCGGCAAGCCGCCAGGTCCTGCTGGATGCGCTGGATCTCATCGAACAGGTTCAACTGCTGCGGACCAGACTTGTCTATTTTTTTCGAACGCTTAGACATTGACGCCCTTAAGGCTTATTGATAAACCTACAAAATCAGGCAGCCCGCTTGGATCTGCGCTGGCGGTCGGACCGGTAATACCAGGCGAACACGTCGCGATGATCCGCGCCGATCTTGCGCGCCACGGCCCGCATGACGCGGTCGCTGATCTTGCGGTAATTGATGATGTCCGAGACCACCATGGGGGATACCCCCAACTCCTGGGCGATCTTGGCCTGGGTGATGCCGGCCAGCTTGAGCTGGTACTGGATCTTTGCCGGCGTGTAATTTTGGGAGTCACATTCGTTCATGGGATGTTCCTTTTTTAAAAGACGATGGCGATAAATTCTAAAATCGCCCAAGAAGCCACGCCAAGTATGAATAAGAACAGGAAGCCATGGACAAGCTTATTGAGTTTTTCTCTATCCCTATCGTCAATGCGATCGGCGGTTTCATCGCCGGTCTTTGTTCCGGAATTTTCATCCGCGTCTTTTCCAATCGATTCACCCAAAGCCGCGCTACCGGAGCGGCCCTTGCCGCCGCCATCGATGGCGAAATCATGACCATTATCTCCGGCAAAAGAGCAAGGGACACCGACAGCCTGAAAGCAATCGGGACTATAAGAACAGCGGCAACAACACACCGGGCATTCATCTTCAGAAAATCCAAGTTCGATAGCCATTGGCGCCGCTACGAGGATCAAATAGACACCAAGAGCTTGCGACAAGATCCAGGGGGAAGCCTTGAGTCTTTTGGATATCGAAACCACTTGACGGCCGCCGATACGCTTAAGCGTTTGCGCAGCCTGATAAAGGTATGATGCCGGTTTCATATGACCCCCCCTGTCTATTTTTTTAGCTCCGGTAGATAGGACTTATATCGTCCAAATGGAACATCGTCAATAGGGAAATGTCCAATTGGAAACTTTTTTCGATAGGCTGCTTTTTTTAATTAACCGCGAGGCGAGCGGTAAATATAGCGTATTTGCTAAAAAATGCGGCATCCCCCACGCCACCTTTTACAAGTACGTAAAAGGCAGAATGCCCCATTCGGATCATTTGGCGCGAATCCATGAGACTTTTAATGTTGATTTGAACTGGCTTCTGACGGGGAAAGGCCATCCTTATATAAAGGAGGGTGGCTGGGATGCCTGTTTAAGTGAGCCTGGTGAGACATACGGCAATCCGCCCCGGATCGCCGAAGACCCGGAGGTCGCCGAGCTGCTGGGTATGACCCGTGAGATCGTCCAATCGGACACCAGCTATGCCCTTTCCTTGATGGCCAATATCCGCTCGTTCCACCAGGCCATGCTGGCCGAACGGCGCTACAATGACATCGAGGAGCGGCTATCCCGCATTGAGCGCGAGAAATCCACCGGTAACCATATCCGGCTGAATGCCGGCGACCGCCGCCAGGCAGACCGCCGCACCCAGGACGATCCGGGCAAAGCCCCGGATGGACCAGACCGCCGCAGTGGCTCGGACCGCAGAAAAGCCTCCGGCGGCAATTGAGGCGGCAATGCGTGCCCGGCGGTCCGGTACCGTGCGCCAACCGATCAAGATGCGTCGCCGGAAAAGTCAAATGTATCTGGAAGAATGTGTGCCCGTGCTTTGAGATAGCGGAATATATGCTTTGATACCAGAACACATTAAGGAGATCTTAATGGGCAAGAAAAGCTTGATGGCGCTTATGTTCCTGTCAATGGTTTTCGGTTGCACCGGTTGCACCGAAAAAACAGCCACTAAAAACAAAGATCTCGTACTCAGCACCAATGTTGAAATGGATAAGACTGAACAGGATAACCTTAAGAAAGTTGTGCGTGAATTTATGGACGTATGCCGCCCTCTTCAGGATAAGTATATAGGAGATATCGAAAAGCTCGAATTCATAGGCAAGTACACGTGTGGTAAGGATTCATTTGATTATCGCTGCGAGAGTCATAAATGGTCTACTATGGTTTATTTAAAGCTGAAAATAAAAGAAGACGCAACTACCATACCCTCCAGCCTTCGCGCCTGGGGACATACCGAACATATCTATATCGGCGGCCCATCCAACCCAGGGTTTACAATCTCGAAGTTCCCGCAACTATGTGGCAGTCAACCTTCAAATGATGGCGATGTCTTTTTACCCGCCCCGGGTATGGCTCAATTTTTCTAAGCCAGAAGGGGTTTGAAGTGCCTCAAACCCCTTCTGGCTTTGGCCATTCTCCAATCCTATCCAAACAGACCATATCTAACTGTTATGCAATGATATTCCTGAAATACTGGCCAACATCTAACCCGCTTCCCACTTCCTTCCCACTTTAGCCATTCAAAGCCAGAAACAAAAAGCGGCCTGAAATGGCGTTTTAACCATATTCCAAGCCGCTTTACGGTATTTTTAAAAACTTACCTTGGTTTCAAACCACCCGGACAATCCGCTCCGAAATTCAAA
>JACRAG010000398.1 GCA_016213455.1 Anaerolineae bacterium
CAACGTCAAGGCAGTGCGCATGCTTTCTGCGGCTGGTGAGGCAGTTTCGTTCAGCCTCAATCCGCTGCCGAAACAGCTCGGGCAGAAATATGGCAGCCGCTTCCCGGCTGTCCGCCAGGCGCTTCTGGCGCTGGAGCCGGCTCCGGCAGCGCAGCTGCTGCTTGCAGGCGCCGGTCTGGATGTGCAGGTGAACGGCGAGACTGTGACGGTTTTACCGGATGAGGTGGAAGTGCGTATGCAGGCTCGTGAGGGTTATGCGGTCGCTTCGGATGGCGCTTACCTGGCTGCTTTGACCACCGACCTGACTCCTGAATTGGTTAAAGAGGGTCTGGCGCGGGAGTTTGTGCGCCGTGTACAGGATTTGCGCAAGTCATCGGGTCTGGATATCGCCGACCGGATTCGCGTGGTTTACCAGGCTTCGCCCACGCTGGCGGCTGCGCTGGAAGACTTCCGCGATTACGTGATGAACGAAACTTTGACGGTGGAGATGAACCCCGGTGAGCCGGAAGGATCGATGGCGCTGGTTACGGATGCCTTCGATGGCGAGCAGGTCACCCTGGGCCTGGTCAAACGATAAACCTGGTAAAAAACTCGTTTTGCAGAAAGGCTGTCCCGCAGGGGCAGCCTTTTTCATTTCACCGGCAAGAAATGGATATGGGGGTTGAAAGGCGGGCTGTTACGCCACCGGGACCGGATGGATATTAATAATCTAATTAGACTTTTGCAATCTGATTTGTTTCTGAATCTTAATTTGCTACAATGTTTTTATGTCAAAAGATTAAGTCGGCAACAATGAACAAAGATGACCTGCACAACGAATGGACGATTGCCGGACTTGTATCGGGCTTACTGCTCCTTACAGGTTTCTACTTATTACAAGACGCTTGGGTTGGCATGGAGCGCTGGATCTGGTTGGGGGTGGCAGGTGGGTTTTCTATCTACCAACTCTATTACTTGCGTCAAAACCTTGGCTTAAATTACAACATCAACCAACCACAGGTGATCTTTTCTTCGCTCGGTTTGGCGAACTGGATTACTGTACTGCGCGCCATGCTGCTGGCTTTGCTTGCCGGCTTGGCCTTGCTGCCGCGCCCCAATGGCGCAGCGGCCTGGCTGCCCGGTATTTTGTATTTACTCGCCGCCGTCATGGACTTTGTGGACGGCTGGGTCGCGCGTGTCACCCACCGCTCGACCCGGTTGGGTGAAGCGCTGGATATGCACTGGGATGGATTTGGGGTGCTGGTGGCATCGCTGGCGCTGGTGCGATATGGACAGGCGCCGGCATGGTATGCGTTGGTTGGTCTGGCACGCTATCTCTTCATTTGGGGATTGGCCTGGCGGGAAAGACGTGGTTTGCCGGTCTTTCCCATGCAGCCCAGCCATTCTCGTCGATGGCTGGCTGGTGTCCAAATGGGCTTCATTGCGGCTGTCCTGCTGCCCATCTTCACGCCGCCTGCCACAGGGTTTGCGGCGACCTTGTTCATGCTGCCGCTCATGGTCAGCTTCTTGCGCGATTGGTTGGTGGTCAGTGGGGTGATCCGGACCGGCAAAGCGCAGCTGGGGAGTCGAACCCCAATACGGTCTGCCGGGTGGTTCAGCCTGGGATTGCCCTGGATCGCGCGGGTTGCGCTGGTTGAGTTTGTCATTTTTTACCTTTTGCGATCGCTGGAGGATGGCAGCGCTTTTAATGTGGCCTGGTGGGTGATGTTAATTTGTGCGGCGCTGGTGTTGACAGGCTTGTTGGGCCGGTTAGCCGCATTGGTGATCCTGCTGTTGACCGGTCTGCTGCTGCGAAATATCTCACCCGATCCACTGTTTCTGATCCTTGTGGCACTGTCATCGATTGTTTTCATGGCTGGCACGGGTGGACTCTCTTTGTGGAAACCGGAAGAGTGGTTGATTTTTCATCGCGCAGGTGAGGCGCACGAAAGATCATGAAGCGTGCAAAACGTTCCTCCTGGCTCTTGCTGATCTGGCTTGGGCTGCCCTTGCTGGTGTGGGGTATGCTGCGGTTGGAACCCTGGCGTGAGATCGTCGTGGCACTGCGCGGATTGGGTGGTTGGCCAGTTGTTGCGCTGCTGGGGTTGAATGGAATGGTACTCGCGCTTTTTAGTTTGCGCTGGGCGTGGGTGATCCGGTTGTTGGGCACACCGGTGCGCTTTGTGACGGTCCTGGCCTACCGGCTGGCTGGTTTTGGTCTCAGTTACTACACGCCCGGTCCTCAGTTTGGGGGCGAACCGCTGCAGATTCTGTTGCTTAACCGCCGGCAGGGCATCCCCTGGCGGACGGCCATCGCCAGTGTTTTACTCGACAAACTGTTTGAATTGCTGGCGAATTTCACATTTTTGGTCATCGGGCTGGTGTTGGTCATCATGACGGGACTCGGGCGCGGCCATTTACCGGGATTCGCATGGGCTTTAATCCCGATGATCCTGGTCATGCCTGGGCTTCACCTGGCTGCACTCTGGAAAGGGAAAACGCCCCTATCGGATGCGGCGAGTTGGCTGGCGCAGCGAATTTCTTCAAAATGGACCACCCAGGCGGTAGAGCACGGCAGGGAAGCCGAACGGTCAATTTCTCAATTGATCCGGGAGAACCCCAGGGCGTTGTTGGGGCTCGCCGCAGTATCCGCTTTGGTGTGGGTTTTCTCCATCATTGAATATGCAGTGTTGGTTCATTTCTTGGGTGCGCAGGTCACTATATTGCAGGTGGTTGTGCTGCTTACGGCGGCGCGCCTGGCTTTTTTGCTGCCCGTTCCGGGTGGGTTGGGAACACTGGAAGCCAGCCAGGTGCTGGCTTTCACTGCTTTAGGGTTGGATCCGGCGCTGGGTCTGGCAGCCAGCCTGGTCATCCGCGCACGCGACATGGCCCTGGGTGGGGTTGGGCTGTTGATCGGCGCATTACAGACACGAGAGCCAAAGGTTATTCAGGAGGTGGTAAATGGAGATGGTGCAGCGTAAATTGGGTATAGTGCAGGTATTGATGATTGTGGCAGCTTTGATCACCGCGGCCATTCATCTTTATCTCGGTTTGAAATTTGGCGACACATTGTTCCTTTTGAACGCCATCGGTTTTGTGGGGCTATTGGGTTTATACCTGATTCCTCTCAAACTACTGGTCCCTTTTCGAGGATATGTGCGCTGGTTGTTGGTGGCTTATAGCCTGGTCACGATTATCATGTGGGCCATTTTGAATGGGAAATTGGATGTTACGGGCATTGCCGCGAAGGGATCTGAGGTGGCTCTGATCATTCTTCTGATCGTTGACCGCAAATCTTGACCAAAGACTGAACGGCTTTGGGGTAGAAAGGAAGCACACATGGCAGACAATTTATTGGTAACCAAGGCGACATGTGCTCGAATTCCGACCAGTGATGGCGAGTTCCAGCTGTGTGTTTATGAGAACAATCAGGATGATAAAGAACACATGGCGATTGTGATGGGTGATGTCTTTGACGACGAAGATGTGTTGGTGCGCATCCATTCGGAATGTTTTACCGGCGATGTGCTCGGGTCGCGGCGCTGCGATTGCGGCGAACAACTTCAACGCGCCATGGAGTTGATTTCATCCGAGCAGCGTGGTGTTGTTATTTATATGCGCCAGGAAGGACGCGGCATCGGTCTTAAAGAGAAATTGCGCGCCTACAATTTGCAGGATGGCGGGTTGGACACGGTGGATGCCAACCTGGTATTGGGACATAAAGCGGATGCGCGCCATTACGACATTGCCGCAAAAATCCTGGAGGACCTGGGGATCAAATCAGTGCGCCTGATCACCAACAATCCCGATAAGATCACCGAGCTTTGCAGTCTGGGTGTGGATGTGAAGGAGCGGGTGAGTATCGAATCGACGGTGTATCCGGACAATGCAGCCTATTTGTTAACCAAGGTGCAGCGCATGAACCACATGCTGGACCCGCGTTTGTTGACCAGTATGCTGGTCGGGAAATTTTAGTGGGCGTCATCGCGGCATTGTCGGCTGGATTGGTGGAACGAAGCCAGGCCCTGGGCAGGCCCGTGGTGACA
>JACRAG010000407.1 GCA_016213455.1 Anaerolineae bacterium
GCCAAACGAGGGCCGGTTGATGCGGTACGATTTATAATAAAGTATTCCCATTCAACGGAGAAGTGCATTGCGAACATCCCGTTCACGTACCATTCTTCCTTATGCCATTATTCTACTGATTTTGGTTGCCCTGGGG
Organism: Anaerolineae bacterium; assembly: GCA_016213455.1. Lineage (GTDB taxonomy): Bacteria > Chloroflexota > Anaerolineae > Anaerolineales > Anaerolineaceae > Anaerolinea. Next base: position 137 of record JACRAG010000407.1, read on the forward strand.
GCGGTCACCTGGGGAAACTACAATTATGCCAGCCAGAACCCGGGCGGGAATGATTTTTTGGTTCACTGGGTTGGCACACGTGCACTAATCGAGGACGGCATCAGTCCTTACAGCGACGAAGTGGCGGTGCGCATCCAAACGGCAGCCTACGGTCGACCGGCGCGCGAAGGCGAGCATGAACTTCGGGTTGCTTACCCGTTGTATTCCGTTTTGCTCTTCATCCCCTTTGCCTTGATCAAGGACTTTACCATGGCGCGGGCGGTGTGGATGACCGCATTGGAAACCGGCCTTTTGGGGATGACCATGCTCAGCCTGCGCCTTTACCGCTGGCGACCCAGACCCATCCTGTTGGGCTTGCTGCTCGTTTTCTCGCTCTTCTGGTATAACGGACTGCGCTCGTTGATCAATGGCAACGCGGTCATTCTGGTCGCTTTGATGCTGGTGGCGGGAATGTGGGCGATGCGCTACGGCGCGGATGAACTGGCAGGAATCCTGTTTGGTTTTGCGACGATCAAACCCCAGGTGGTGGTGATCTTTTTGCTCTTCATCGTCATCTGGAGTTTCATGCAGCGCCGCTGGCGGGTGATTGGCTGGTTGATCGGGACGGTATTCTTGTTGACAGCCGGGGCAGCGTTGATTATCCCGGATTGGATACTGCAAAACTTACGCGAGGTCATGCGTTATCCTGGATACAATCCGCCAGGGACGCCGTCGGCGGTATTCATCAGCTTATGGCCGAATTTTGGCGAACGCCTGGGGTGGGCAATGACGGTGCTGATGGGTTTGGTGCTGCTGCTGGAATGGTGGCGGTCACGCAACACAGAATTCCGGGGCTTTTTGTGGGCGGCAGCCATCACCCTGACAGCCAGCCAATGGATCGGCATTCAAACCGATCCGGGCAATTTCATTGTGCTTTTCCCCGGTTTGATCCTGGCTTTCGCGGTGTTGGATGAGCGCTGGTATGGACGGGGCTTGCTGCCGATCACCATCCTGTTGTTGGGATTGTTTGTGGGGCTGTGGGTATTCTTCCTCAATACGGTCACGTACGCCGATCAGCCCATCCAAAGCCCGTTGATGTTTTTCCCATTACCGGCATTGATGTTTATCCTGTTGTATTGGGTGCGCTGGTGGGCTGTCAGGCCACCCAGACCCTGGTTGGAGCAGATTAACTTATGAGTGACGGCACAGGGGGAAGGTTCCATCTCGATCGCCCATTCTGGCTGCCCGTCGTATTGGTGCTCGGATTCCTGGTGCGCTTGTTGGGCATTCAAAGCCGTGGATTGCAGTACGACGATGTTTTCTCGATCTTCCTGGCGAATCGCAGCCTGGAAGAAATCGTTCAAGGTACAGCCGCAGACACCATGCCGCCGCTGTACTATTTCCTGCTTCATTTTTGGACGAGAGTTTGGACAGGCGCAGTTGAGTCGGTCTGGTTTTTACGTCTGCTGAGTGTGCTGTTATCGTTGCTCGCCATCTGGTTGATTTACCTGATTGGCGAACGACTGTATTCCCGACCGATCGGTCTGGTAGCTGCCGGGCTGGCTGCGATTTCACCTTTCCAGTTCTACCACGCTCAAGACATCCGCAATTATGCGCTGCTATTTTGTTCGCAGCTGGCTTTTCTCTATTTCTTTGTGCGAACCTACACAGAGGAAAAGAACAGCGTATGGGATTGGGTTGGAATGGTGCTTTGCGGCGCAGCAGCCATGTACACGCACAGCGTGGCAGTATATGGCCTGATCGGACCGATCTTGTGGTTGATCATGCGAAGAGATTGGAAACGCGCCTTTCAAAATGGCCTGGCGCTGTTGGCGGTGGCTGTGATCTCCTTGCCCTGGTTGATGATATTGCCTGACCAGATCGCGAAAATGCAGCGCGCCTGGTGGCAAAATCCGCCGGGTATCATTGAGCTGCTGCAGATCCCGGTGGTATGGACAGCCGGGCTGCCGCTGGAGGGTATCTGGCTGCCGGTTGGCCTGTTCCTTGGAATTTTGGTGGTGGCGCTCTTGCTCTTTGAGGCGCGGCGCATCCCGGAGAAAACGAATTCGATCGAACTGCTTCTGACGGTTTTGTTGACTCCCCCGGTGCTGATGTTCCTTTCGTCTTATACGGTCAAACCGATGTTTGTTCCGCGCGGGTTCATTCTTTCTTCAGGCGTGTTTTTCATCCTGGCGGCACGCATCATCGTTTTGCGTTGGATGGGAGGCGCAGGGAAGTTGGTGTTGGGCGGATTTATCGCCGCTGCGCTGATCGGATTACCGTCGCAAGTGACGTTTGCTTCCTTCCCACGATCTCCGTTTGATGCGGCAGGTACTGCGCTGGCAGATTTGGATCTGGAAGGCGCAAGGATCGTTCATGACAACAAGTTGAGTTATTTTCCCATGGCGTATTACCACCCGGAACTCGCGCAAGAATTTGTTCAGGACGAGCCTGGCTCCAGCAATGATACCTTTGCGCCGGCATCACAGAAAGCCATGCAGGTTTTTCCACAGCCGGACCTTCAATCCGCGGTGGGTGATGCGCAGCGGGTTTATTTCGTTGTGTTCACTGAAACAATTGCCGATTATCTCGTCTTGGGGGAAGCTCAACATCCCGGGTTGGCCTGGTTGAGCGAACGGTACAAATCGGTAGAAGTGCTGACTTTTAATGACCTGGAGGTGCATGTCTTCACGCGTCCATAAAGGTTGGTACCTATTTTTTGGCGTGTCTGCTTTGCTCCTGATTGTGGCGGCGGGCTTGCTGCAGCGTACACCCGGTTATATGGACGCGGATTATTATTACGCGGGCGCAATTCAACTGGGAGACGGCAAAGGCTTCACCCAGCCATTTATCTGGAACTACCTGGATAATCCGCAAAGCCTGCCTGCGCCATTGTTCACCTATTGGATGCCGTTGGTTTCACTGCTGGCTGCGCCCGGTTGGGCCATCTTCAAAAGCTTCACGGCTGCCCGCAGCCTGTTGTGGATAGTCGCGGCGCTGATTCCGCCACTGACGATCTGGATCGGGATGCGCCTTCACGGAAATTCGCGACTGGCGCTGCTGGGCGGCTGCTTTGCTCTTTCCCCTGCCTATTATTTTGTCTATCTTCCGACTACGGATGCGTTTGGGTTGATGATGGTTCTGGGAAGCCTGTTTTTGATCACGTCCGGCGAACAGGATCAACCTTCACCATGGCTGGTGTTGGGGTCAGGTATTCTCAGCGGGCTGCTGCACCTTTCGCGGGCTGATGGGATCCTGTGGTTTGGGGCGGGCGGTTTGTGGTTGATGGTGACTGCCTGGCGCAGGCGAGAACAACAAGCGCGCTGGTTGGTGATGCTGGCATTGCAGTTGGTATTGTTTACGTTGGGGTATCTGGCTGTGATGGCTCCCTGGTATGTGCGCAACCTGCAGATCTTCGGCTGGTTCTTCCCGCCGACCGGCAGCCGGTCGCTGTGGTTGACCCGGTATGAAGACCGGTTCGTCTATCCCGGGTCGATGCTCAATCTGGATCATTTCTTGACGGGCGGGATTGGGTTATGGGGTAAAGCGGTCTGGGCAGCCTTGCTGGCTAATCTGCAA
>JACRAG010000402.1 GCA_016213455.1 Anaerolineae bacterium
ATGGGGCAAAGGACAGGTTGTAACTTTGTAAAAACCCTGGTGCACGCAGCCTGTGGATCTTTCGAAGCTGCCTGAAAACTGGTATAACCGTACTATGCTTAATCTTGACCCGGTATCCCTGATTTCACGCCTGATCACCCTGGTGGTGGCGCTGACCTTTCACGAATTTGCCCACGCCAAGGTGGCGGACATGTACGGCGACACGACCCCGCGCATGAACGGGCGCTTGACGCTCAACCCGCTGGCCCACCTGGACCCGCTGGGTTCCATTATGATGATCGCGGTCGGTTTTGGCTGGGCGCGCCCGGTGCCGGTCAACCCCTTTGCGCTGGGCAGGCGCTCTTCTTCGGCCTTCATGGTCGTTTCGCTGGCGGGGCCGCTCTCCAACCTGCTGCTGGCAATCCTGGCAGCCATTCCGCTGCGCCTGAGCCTGGTCAACCCGCTCACCAACGATTTCACCTCGCTGACCTACCAGTTCCTGATCCAGTTCATCCTGATCAACCTGACCCTGACCTTCTTCAACCTCATCCCGCTGGCCCCGCTGGACGGCGAAAAAGTCGCCGACTACCTGCTGCCGCCGAAATGGTCCGAGATTTTTGACCGCATTCGCCCTTACAGCCCGTTGATTCTGCTGGTGCTGCTGTTTGTGCTGCCGCGCATCGGCATTGACGTGCTGGGCACGCTGATTTACCCGCCCATCCGCGCCGTCTTCAACCTGCTGGTGAGGTAAACCGGGTCCGTCTTGGGCGGAGAGAAAGAAAAATGAGGGGATGGACCGCCGCCTTTAAACAAGCCACAGCCCATGCTTCACTCACCTCCCCGCAGGCTCGCGCCTGTACTATAATGAATGAGAGACGTTTCAATTCAGGAGTACCTGCATGACCGTACAGATCAGCATTCTCGGGTTGGAGCAGATGGGCGCTTCCATCGGCCTGGCCCTGGCCGACGCCCACGACCAGGTGACCCGCGTGGGTACCGACAAAGAGCCGGATGTTTCCAAACAGGCGCAAAAACTCGGCGCGGTGGACAAAATCGTCTTCACCCTGCCGGATACGGTGGCCGAAGCGGATGTGGTGGTGCTGGCTGTGCCGGTGGATGAACTGCGCTTCACCCTGGAGGCGATCGCGCCGCACCTCAAAGCCGGCGCAGTGGTGCTGGACACCTCACCCGTGACGGCGCAGAGCACCCAGTGGGCCAAGGAGCTCATCACCACTCCCGACCGCTATTTCCTCACCTTCACCCCCGCCCACAATGCGCGCTACCTGCACGAACTGGACAGCGGCCCCGACTCGGCGCACGCGGATATGTTCAGGAACAACATCATCATGATCACCGCGCCTACCGGCGTGGATGAATCGGCCATTGCACTGGCCGAAAACCTGGCTAAAATGCTGGGAGCCACACCCATCTTCGCCGACGCAGCCGAAGTGGACGGGTTGATGGCCTCGGGCCACCTGCTGCCCGCCCTGCTGGCGATTGCGTTGATGAACGCCACCGCGGGCAAACCCGGCTGGTCCGACCTGCGCAAAATCGCCGGCTCGCGCTATGCCCACATCGCTTCGCTGGTGGCTACCGGTGGAACGGGCAAAAAACCCGCCGAAGAGATGCTCAACAACCGCGAGAATTCCATCCGCGCGCTGGATGCGCTGATCAACGAGCTGTATGAGATCCGCGACGCACTGACCAACAACACCTCCGACGTGCTGCACAGCAAGGTGAGTGTGGCGCGCAGCGAGTACGAGCTGTGGCTGAAACAACGCACCACCGGCAAGTGGGATGAGGGCTTGAAAGCGCCCAAGCTGCCCTCCTTTGGCGATTCGATCGCGCGCATGTTCTGGCCAAAACGCGACAAGGACAAAGACGCCCGGTCATGAGCGGTTGTTATTGCTACATCCTGGAGTGCGCCGATGGGACCTACTACACCGGTTGGACCACCGACCCGCAGCGCCGCTCCGAGCAGCACAACCGCGGGCGGGGCGCGCGCTACACCAGCACCCGCCGCCCGGTCAAACTGGTCTACATCGAGCCGCAGCCCGACCGGTCCACGGCCATGCGGCGCGAGCGGCAAATAAAAAAACTGAGCCATGCTCAGAAATCCAATTTAATCCGGAAACAATGAGGTCTTTCGTATGACTCAGCGCGAAACCTACCCCATCGACATCGCGGGCGTGCACCGCGAACTGCGCCTGTTCGAAATCAAGCCCGGCCTGCGCATCGCCATCCTCAACATCCTGGGCGACACCGAGCTGGTGACCGCCTGCTCCAGGGCGTTGGCAGAAAAATTGGCCGGGATCGAATACGACATCCTGGTCACGGCGGAGGCCAAGAGCATCCCGCTGGCGCACGGCCTGTCCTACGAGACCCACAAGCCTTATGTGATCCTGCGCAAATCCTACAAGCCCTACATGGGCGACGCACTGAAAGCGGAAACGCTGTCCATCACCACCGGGCAGCCGCAGACGCTCTACCTGGACGAAAAGGACCGCGAGATGATGCGCGGCAGAAAGGTGATCATCCTCGACGACGTGATCTCCACCGGTTCGACTTTGCAGGGCATGCGCATGCTGCTGCAAAAGGCGGGCGCGGATGTGGTGGCTGAGGCAGCCATCCTCACCGAAGGCGAACGCGCCAAATGGTCTTCGATCGTGTCGCTGGGTCACCTGCCGGTGTTCACCGACTGAGTACCCGTTCCATTTGTTTTTATAAATGAACGGGTGCTGAGCAGTAAAAGCGAATAAAGCCATACGCCCGCCGGTCGGCGGGCGTTTTGATTTCCAGCAGTACGATGCA
>JACRAG010000408.1 GCA_016213455.1 Anaerolineae bacterium
CCCTGATCCAGCGCGGGGTCATCATAGTAGATGCCGACCACCCCATCCCAGCCAGCCAGCAAGCCGTTTGCCAAAAAGAGCAGCAGCGCCGGCACGCCGAAGCGGGCGGAGAATTAGCTGGCTGCCACGCTCAACACCAGCAGGACGGCAATCGCTAAAAATACAATTTCGATTTGGCCTGTCATGGATTAATTATACCGATTAACAAGAATCGGGCTTTGGGGCGACCCGCTCGCCAATGCAATTTCATCTAAATTGACAGATGCATTTCCTGCCCTTTTCCACTCTCTCCGGCCCCCCCTCCGCGGCATTTGCCGCGAAGAGGGGGAGAAAGAATTTTTTTTACTAGATTACAGCATCCAGCGGCACAAAAGTGCCACTGGATGCTGTAATCTAGTATTCATTTAAAAGTCCCCGCCCTAAGGGCGGGGATTTAGGGGTGGGTGAAAGCACTTTTCATAGAAAAAATGTTTTGATGCCATTGGCCTTGCCCGTGCGCAGAACCGGCAAGAATCAACCCCCCTTTCGGAGTGGCACGCTCGCGAAAGGGGGGATCTCCAGGGAGCTGCGGATGGGCATGTTCCCCGCGGTTTTGTCGGTCAAAAGCTGGCGATCAGGCCGTCCTGGGTTGCGCTGCCGGGGCAGCCGCCCCGCGGCGCCAGAAGAATTTCCAATACAAATACGTGGAAAGCGTGTAGAGCACCATGGTGATGGCAAAGGCCGGACCGAAGCCGTAATTCACCTGGATCCAGCCGCTGATGGTGGGGCTGAAGGCCCAGCCAAAGCTGCCCGCCATGCTGGCCAGGCTGGCGACGGTGGCGCGCGAGCCAGGCTCCACTTCTTCCATCACAAAAGCCTGGTACACCGGACCGGACATATTCATCAGCGCCAGGCGGATGTAATAAGCCCCGGCGCACAGGCCAAACCAGGGCACAAAGCCCAGCACCGCCAGGAAGGGGATGGACACCGCCTGGGTGACCACAATCAGTTCAATCTTGCCAAAGCGTTCAGCCAGCGGCGGGGCAATCATCAAGCCCAGGCCCATGGCCAGCGAACCCCAGGCAAACAGCGATCCGATCACCGGATCAGGCTGGTGGTGCACCGTGCGGAAATAGACGTTCATGAAGGGCATGAACATACCCGCGCCAATCGAGGTGATCAGGGTGGGCAGGATCAGGCGCGTGATCGGGCCGGCCTGGGCGCGAATCTCGCTCATCGGGGCGATACGGCTGCGCGGGGCGCCGCTCTTGCGCGCACGCAGGAAGAGCAGCGGCAGCACAGCCAGCAAACCGCACAGCGCGGTGACCATCAAGGCAGCACCGTAGGAAGCGGTGGAGGTAGGGTCCGCGCCATTCATCCGGCTCAACCAGGTGGGCAGGTAGCCGCCCAGCCAGTTGCCCACAAATGCCGAGGCCATGCTCAACCCCGACGAGAAGCTGAACAGGTAAGTGCGTTCCTTCTCCTCGGAATTTTCCATCAGGAATGGCCCCATGGTCACGCCTGCCAGGCTTTGCGCCAGGCCCATCAGCAAATTGGCGCCGATGAAGACGGTCACACTGGGAAAAAGCACCACCAGTGCCACCGCCAGCGCCACCAGGCTGGTTCCCGCGATAAGCGAGATGCGCCTGCCCAGCCGGTCGGCCAGAAAACCCATGGGCAGCGCCACAATCAGCGCAGTCATACTGGAGGTGGTCACCAACATCCCCAGCAGGGCTTCGTCATAACCCTGGCTGAGGATGTAGAAATTGAACAGCAGGCGGTAAATGCCCATGGCTGCGCCGGACAGAATGACACTGGCCAGGTAAAAACGCGCGTTGGGGCTGAAGTTGGAAAGGCGGTCGGCATACGTGGCAAGCACGCGCGCCGAGCGCGTGGAGATGAGTTTCAGTTGCATGGCAGCTCAGGAAGGTGAATAAGGTTCAGTAATGTCCAGGAAGGACTGCAGGTTGGTCATGGCGGCATTGAGCGCACCCTTGCGCAGGGCATAGCGGCGCTCGGAGCCGGGCAGCAGGGTGATCTCCACCAGGCTGGCCAGGCGCAGCAGGTTCAGGTGGTGCACCACGGTGGGGGCACGCAGGCGCAGGCGGCGCGCCAGCTCACTGGGGGTCAGCGGTTCCGCCGCAAGGTAACGCAAAATGGCCAGGCGGGTGGGGTCGCCAATGGCTTTGAGCGCATCCACCAGCGCAGCGGGGGCCTCCTCGTAAGAGATCAGGTTGTCCTGTTCCTCGCGGCAGCCGTACACCACCAGCAGTCGGCCGGAGTCGATGCGCGACATGAAAATCAGGGGGGAAGACCAGTAGGAAGCCACCAGGATGACCTCCTCCATCTCAGCCAGGTCGGCGATATGCACGCCGTGCGAGAGTTCATCCAACAGGTCGGGCAGGGTCAGCCTGCCGGCCAGGCTGGCGGCGTGTTGCGCGCCCATCTGCAGCGCCGGATGAATGCGCTGCTCCTCCTCGGCAAAGAAAACCTGGTAATACGACTGCAAGGCAGCCAGATAGGCCTCGCCGAATTCGGCGGGGTGCGACCAGGCGTCCAACATGGCTTGCAAAGCAGGGGGTTTAAAATGAATTCCCCTGCGCTGGTAGTGCGTACGCACTACCTCCAGCTCGGCTGGAGTCCAGGACTGGCGCTGTGAAAGGTTGCTAAGGGTTGCGGTGATCTGCGGTGTGTGCTCGAATGATAGCGATAATGTAGCAAGACGCTCGTCGGTGGGGGTTTGCGCCAGGGCAGTGAGAGCGTTGGCGGCGTCCCTGGCTCCAGCCGGCAGGAGGTATAACCAGCGC
>JACRAG010000406.1 GCA_016213455.1 Anaerolineae bacterium
CCATTGATTCCATTCTCTGATTTCTGGGAAACTTCCTGCCTTTTGAGGATTTGCCTTTTGTTCCACCCGGAAAAGAACAGCTTGCTTTGAATCCATGTTTTCGCGGGGGGCATGTGAAAATAGGCGTCTGCGGTTTTATAGATCAATTCGCCAATCTCATATTCGCTCAAGCCCAAATCTTCATATACATTGGTCATTGCCATGACCAGAACGCTGAGTTTCATGTAAGTGGCTAAATTGCCATGATCGGTATCCAGTCTGGGGGCGTCCATCATTTCCCTCGCCAAAGCGGTTTTGAACTTCATCAAATAGTCCGTTTGGGTGATGCCGGTTTGAATTGGGTGATGGGCATTAATGGTCTTTTGGAATATTGCGATCAATTCTATTTCCATACGATCCTCGATGTGTTTTGAAGCAGGATTCAGTCCTCTTCCATCTCCATTCGATCCACCAGAATTTGCGAACCGTTGACGTCAAGGACGTTGCTCAACAATGTGCCGTAAAGATGCACGATCTTGCCACTATCGCGCAGCGTCTCGATTTGAGACTGGATGGCTGGATCGCTTGAGTCGATGCCAAAATAGATAGGCTGCCCCAGATCTCTCCGCTCGAAGCGATCATCAAACTGCGCGCCAGGCTCTGTGCTCTGGATGACTCCCCACCAATCTGTGATTTCTTCTGCGGTGCCCGGCGGTATGCTTCCACCGGTGGAGTTTTCGCCTGCGTCATCATTACCTGCTTTGGGTGTTGTTTCATCAACCGTGGTGGGCGTGGGATTGGTTTGCGGTGTTGGACCACATTCACCCCGAAAATATGCCCACTCGTCACAGGTGCTACCGTCCGGGAAAATGCATAGTCCGGATTGGCTGCCATCGGCAGCTGTTTGAATCTCGAGGGTGTTGCCGTTTTCCTTGCAATAGACCGAGGCAGGATTGGGCATATTTGCCGCCGGTTTTACGGTAGCCGTCGCATCCGGCGCCGCCGGAGAAGGCTGCGTTGAGCAGGCTGCGAGGGCAAAACAGACGATGGTTAATCCGATGAACTTTTTCATTCTTTCCTTTCGTACAAATTCACGATGATGAATCCCTGAATTGTTTTGGGTGTCGAGCCACTTGCTCCAGGATTGGATGAGGCCTAAGTTAACCGCTACGTCATTTTGAGAAGAAACGCCAAACCTGTTACTGCTTGCATTGCGTTCCCCATCATGTGAACGATTATCCCAATGGATATGTTCTTCTTCTGAACCCCATAGACTAATAGCAATAATCCCAGCGTTCTTGTGATAATCATCCAGGGTGTAAAGACATGAACAGCCGCAAATAGGAAGCTGTGAACCAATGGCGCGAGCCTCCCTTTCATTCGGGGTAACAAATACCCCCGAAAATACAGTTCTTCAACCAACGGAGCCAAAATGACATTGAAAATTACGAATAGCAAGTATGTGACGATCAAGCTGGCCTTTGAAAAATCGCCACCTAATCCGTAATTCAAATCCGGCATCCAGAAGAACAACTTCTCCAGTAGAAAAGCATCAACGGGAGTCAACAAGGTAAAGATGGCACCAATCACAATCCAGATGCTGATTGCCCATACAGGATATTGCCACCACGAGATGGATTGGCGATAACTGACGATCCCCTGTAATGTAAAACGACCTGTCTTTATCTTTCCTTGAATCAACAGAAATCCGAGTTCGACAGGAATAAGGACAAAGGCAAATGCAAGTAGAAGGGCGAAAATTGAGGGATACCCCAAATCTGCAACCGGCTGGCGTATGAGGAAGTAAAAACCCCCGACCAGGACTCCTGGAAGTAAATGCAATATGACCGATTGTGTCGTTGAATGTTTCTCGATTTGATCCTGTTCCAATGGTTGGCTGGTCATATCAGACCGTTCCTTTCGGGCAATGCATAGGTACTATACAGTCAGCCTGGAATGAAGGTATAGATACCAAGGTACTGATCAGAAGTACTGATTTTGGAGGGGTTGCGACAAGACTCAATTCTTACGCTCTACACTGGGGCGGAACAACCTACCGTGATGACCACATTACCCTTCCGCTGACCTTCTTCGACGTAGCGGTGGGCTTCGGCAGCCTGTTCCATCGGGTAGGATCGATCAATCAACGCCTGGATTTTTCCAGCTTCCACCAATCCTTTGACGATGTTCAGGCTTTCGGCGTCTCCCGGGGCTAACGCACAGATCATCCGTTTGCCGCCAGACCTGGAGGTCCACAGCATTTGCAGCAGTTGCGCCTCTTTGAAACTTGCCCTCAAATACACCCCGTTGGGCTTGAGCGAGTTCTTGCATTGTGAAAAGGAGCTTTTTCCCAGGATGTCAAAGATGAGATCATAGGTTTCGCCGTTTCGGGTGAAGTCTTCTTTGGTGTAATCGATGACCCTGGATGCTCCCAACGATTTCACATATTCCAACCGGGGTGTTCCACACACGCCGGTGACCTCGGCGCCAAGATGCCTGGCAATTTGAACGGCGGCGGAACCAATTCCTCCGGATGCGCCATGAATCAGGACTTTTTGCCCCGGCTGGAGGTTGGCCTTTTGCAGTAAATTCCAGGCCATGATGCCCCCATAGGGAACCACTGCGGCTTGCTCATAGGTCAGGTTAGCCGGTTTTGCAGCCACCACGCCATCTTCGGGCATGCAGAAATATTCGGCGTAGGCTCCCATGCTTGGACCGAGATAGCCAAAGACCGCATCGCCGGGTTTGAAGCGCGTCACCGCGCGCCCGACCGCTTCGACTTCGCCGGCAAACTCGCTCCCCAGGATTGGGTTGCGCGGTTTGTTCAGGCCAAAAGACACGCGCGCCAGCAGCCAAAAAATGAACAGCATGTTAAATCTGGTAGGCGAGACGGCCTTGAAGTTGCGCCCCATCAAATCGCCGAAGTTAACCGTGGTCGCATGATTTCGAATCAGCACTTCATTGTCCTTCGGGGCAGGTTTGGCAACCTCCGCGATATGCAGGACGTCTGGTGATCCATATTGTGTGTAAACAATGGCTTTCATTGGTTTTCCTTTCTTCTTATACAACAGTGGAATGCGCCAGCGCCGATGGCGTCCGGCAGCCGACAATCGCCGGGGCTTCGTGAATGAGGTCATCATTGGTCAGCGCTTCCACCATAAACAGGGCGTAGTCCACGCGGTGGGTGAGGTTGCTGGCAAGGATCGGATCGCCGACGTGGCGGCTCCAAACCGGCAGCCCCTGGCTCTCACCTTCTGCGAGGTCGCTGCCCCGCACGACCGTCCAGCGAGTTGGGCTGGCAAACACCTGCCGGCACGCCTTCACCTGGTCATCAATGTCCAGGATGTGAGTCACTTTTCCAAACCAGCGGGCGAACGTCTCTTCCATTTTGAAGGCGCTTGGGTACACATCTTGACCATCCTGGGTGATGTGCCAGCCGCAGGAAAAGATCAAGCGCGCGTCCGGTCGGGCGAAGTCGAGTACGGCCCGGGCTGTTCCCGTTGCGTAGTGCTGTGCACCCCACGGGACCAGAACGGTCAACACGCCATCGCATCCATCCACCGCTTTCTGGATCACCGCGCGGTCATTCGTCGCGCCGGGCAGGATGGTGATGCGTCCTTTGAAGGCGTCGAGCTTGCCAACACTTTTTTCCCGGCAGACACCGACCACGGTATAACCCCGGTCGAGTGCATGCTGCACCATATAGATGCCGAGTTTGCCAGATGCTCCGATAATGCAGACTTTCATTTTGTTCTCCGATCGTGAATTAGCGGGAGGCGAGGACGCCGCCGGCTTTCTGGGTTGCCATGACCGGTTGGCTGCGCAGCAGCACAATCCCCAGCCAGACGAGCCAGATGATGAGACCCAATCCATACACAACCATCAGGCCAAGCGAGGCCAGCCCAACCGAGATGATACCTGCTGTACCGATGACCACACCTAGATAGTTCAAAATTCTAGGAAGCTCCCGTGCCTGCAAAGCTGCCCAACTTAATAGGAGAAACCAGATGGCGTTAACCATCGTTTCACCGCCGCCACCGCCCAAACCGGTTTCCACAGAGTTGAGGGTCATCCAGGCCGTTGCAGCTTGAGCTGGATTTTCACCATAGAGTTTTACGATGGTGCTCAAGTTGTTGATCGCGAGTGTGCCGTTTACAATCACCAGGAAGGCCCAAATTAATCCGCAGGTGGTCACGACCTGAGCTAGCACAGGAAAACCTGTCTTCAACCGCTCATAAAGCGCTGTTGACAAAAAAACCAGACTCACGCCGAAAACCAAATATTGGATCAGGTACAATCCGCGCATTAAGAGCTGGTTCCCCGTAAAGAAAGCCACTGCTTGGACTGGGTCATCGGAGCCGTAGCCTTTAGGAGCCAAGGTAACAAACATCATAATCGCCAGGAGGTTTGTGGATGCTCCGATGAGTGCGGCGATGCCGCCAACTTTCTGAAAGGTCTTCATTTTTTGTTTCCTTTCTTGATTTGTCTGCCGCGAGAGAACTGCCTATTCCAGCGACTGAACTGGTTACAGGTACTTTGACTCATTCAGGGTACCGCGGGCTAGACACTTAAGGATGGTTCAAGGTGTTGACGAACGCAGTTCGGAATAGCCCAGTACCGCCTGTTTTTGAGCGCTGCGCAGCAGCACAATCCCCAGCCATAAGAACCAGATGATTTTTGCCAGGCCATATCCCTCGGTCAGGCTGGTCAACCCTGGGATGATGGAGAGGATGCCCACCGCGCCAACCAAAATGCCGAGGAAATTCAACCGCTTGGGAAACTCCCCGCTGCGCAGTGCAGCCAGGCTGATCAACAGGGTGACAAGGCCGCCGAGGATTTCGCCAAAGGCAAAGCCCAATCCATTGGCCACAGTCTCAATCGCCTGCCAGGTCAACGCGGCCTGGGCGGGGTCCTGAGCATTCAGCGCGAGCACAGGGGCGATGCCGGCATTTGCGACCATACCGCTGGCAATGAGCGAGCCGGCCCAGATCATCCCAATCGCGGTTGCCACCTGCATGGTCGCCGGCGCGCCGTTTTTCAACCGGTCATTCAGCGCCAGCAAGAAGACGACCAGAAATACACCAAAGATTACATAC
>JACRAG010000411.1 GCA_016213455.1 Anaerolineae bacterium
CGGGCGCCGGTCTGCAGGAGGCGGCCTTCTACCTGCGCGACCAGAAGGTCTCGCAAAAAGGCAACTGGATCAAGTGGCTGGTGTGGATTCCCTGGATGGCGGTGATCGTGTTGGGCTTCGTCAGCGCGGGCGGCGTGCAGCGCGTCAACGTCTTTCACAACATGGACAGCTTCGTCTCCGTCACCGACCCGATGAATTACATCGTTTATTACTTCGTCGTCGGGCTGATCTTCACCCTCTCGCTGGCGGTCGGCAACCGCGCCTTTTGCCACTACGGCTGCTGGATGGCGCCCTTCATGATCCTCGGGCGCAAACTGCGCAACCTGGGGCGCTGGCCTGCCCTGCAGCTCAAATCCAGCCCGGAGCAGTGCATTGACTGCCGCTCGTGCGTGCGCAACTGCCCGATGAGCCTGGATGTCAACGCGCTGGTGCATGCGCCCAACATGGAAAACAGCGAGTGCATCCTGTGCGGCAACTGCGTGGACACCTGCAATAAAGGCGTGATCCGCTATTCGCTGTAGATCCGCACGACGGTTTAAACCAGTCAGGCGGGAGAGTGATGACTCTCCCGCCTGACTTTTTGCCCAAAATACCGCTAAATGGTGGGCTCTTCCGGCGCAGCGTCGCCCACGACCGGTTCGGCGGGGACGGCAGGCGCCGGCTCAACTGCAGGGGAAGGCGGTTCAGCCGCAACCGCTTCAACGACCGGGACGGCGGCAACCGGAGCCGCAACCGGCATCGAAACCGCTGCCGCGACCGGCACCGAAACCGCTGCCGCAACCGGCATCGAAACTGCTGCCGCAACTGGTGCAGTGGGAACCGCTGGCTCGATATCGCCGAGCATGACTTTGCCAAACTTACCCGAAACCCAGGCCAGCCCGTTCAGAATGTGCAGCGAGACCAGCAGGGCAAAGAAACCAGCCACACAAATCACCAGCGCCTCGGGCAGCGTATCGATCACCCAGATCGGCTGCCAGAAACCCAGGTCCACCTGTGCGTTCATGAACTGGTAATAAAAGGGCGCGGCAAGCAGCGACAGCGACACAGACAGCAGCGCCACCAATAAGCTGAACGAAAGGATGCCCAGCGGGAGCTTGATCAACAGATAAGCCAGGCCTTTCCAGGTCACCGGATTGGCGAGGGTGGCGGTGAACTTTTTCCACGCGCTCAATCCGCTGGTATCACGGCGCTGCATGGGCGCCACCTCCTCGCGCAGCAGCCAAACCACCGTCTGGCGCTCAAAGGCGATGAAACCCCACCACAGCGCATAGGTCAGGCCCAGCACCAGCAGACCCACCCACACAATCAACGTGGCAAGCCCCACGGTCATGCCGGTGATGAGCACCGTGAAATATAAGATCCCCAGGGGCATCGCCAGCAGCAGGAAGAAAAGGTTAAGGTAGGTTTGCCCGCGCACAACCACACCAAAGAAAGCAGCCATCGCATCCAGGAACTTTTGCATTTTTTCCACCTTTCTCTATCTCGTTACTTTGATATACGCAGCCCAGTCCAATCCGTTGCAGTGAGATGATTCAGGGTAAAATCGGGGGCAATCCCATCCATTTGGAGCATCTGTGAAAGCACTGCCCTATGCCAAATTCGCCAACCTGCCGGTAGGCAGCAACCTGCCGCAAGGTTGGGTGCAGGAATTTTTAACCCGCCAATGTGACGGCATCACCAGTCACCCTGCCACAGCCGGATTCCCCTACGGCGCAAAATTTTGGGGCGCGCCCAGCGGCGACACCACCGGCACCTTCTCCGCCTGGTGGCCCTACGAGCAAACTGCTTACTGGTTGGACGGCGCGGTGCGCGCCGGCGCGCTGGCAAACCGCCCGGACGTGCTGGGCATGGCTGCCGAGGAAATCGACGCTGCCATCCAGTACGCCGCCCCGGACGGGTTTATTGGCCCCGAAGAGTTCCGCGAGCGCGACCGCTGGCCTTACGCCGTATTTTTCCGCGCGCTGCAGGCGCTCTACGAAACCACCGGCGAGGAGCGCTACCTGGAGGCGCTGGCAGCGCACTATCGCGGCAAACCCCACCCCATGGGCTGGAACCGCGATGTTACCGGCGTGGAGCCGATGATCTACCTGTTTGCCGAGACTCGCGACCCTGCCTTCCTGGAGATGGCGCTGGACCTGTACCGGCGTTTCAACGAACAATGCGCCGGTGAAGACACCGCGCTGGCGACCCTGGCGTCCGACAAAAAAGCCGGCGAGCACGGCGTGACCTTCAATGAGATCGCCAAGCTGGCGGCCCTGCTCTATTCCGCCACCGGAGAAGCGGTTTATCGCGATGCGGTGGTCCACGCCTACGCGCGTGTGGACCGCGACAGCCGCCTGGCAGACGGGCTGCACTCCTGCTCCGAACACATTCGCGGGCGTGACTCGCTGGACTGCCACGAAGCCTGCGACATCACCGACCACACCTGGGCGCTGGGCTACCTGATCCAGGCCACCGGCGACGCGCGTTATGCCGACACCATCGAGCAGGTCATCTTCAACGCCCTGCCAGGCCAGGTGACCAAAGACTTCCATGCCCTGCAGTACCTTTCCAGCGCCAACCAGGTCGTCGCGGATACCCATTCCAACCACAACCTCTTCCAGCGCGGCTTCAACTGGATGCAGTACCGCCCGGACATGCAGGTGCAGTGCTGCCCCGGCAACGTGCAGCGCGCCCTGCCCAACTTCAGCGTCCTGCAGTGGATGAGCGCCCCCGACGGGTTGGCTGCCGTGCTCTACGCCCCTTCGCGCCTGACCGCCAGCCTGGGCGCGCTGGAAACGCCGGTGGAAATCGTCACCGAGACCGCCTATCCCTTTGAAGAAACGGTGCGCATGCGCATCGACACGCCCAAAGCGGTCGAGTTCACCCTCTGGCTGCGCCTGCCCGCCTGGTGCGCCGCGCCCGAGTTGAGCATCAATGGCCAGGCGGTGCACGACCTGAAACCCGGCGCGTTTGTGCCCGTTCAACGCGCCTGGCAGTCCGGCGACACGGTTGAACTGCGCCTGCCCTTTGCGCTGCGCGTGGAACGTTGGCCCGACAACGGCATCAGCCTGTGCTACGGACCGCTCACCCTGGCCCTGCCCATCCAGGCTCGCGCCGAGGTCGAAGAGGGCAATTCCACCCTCGACCAGCAGATCCTGACCATGGGCGACCGCTATGTGGAG
>JACRAG010000412.1 GCA_016213455.1 Anaerolineae bacterium
CCGCACAATTTGTCTCGGATAATTGGACGTACAACAAAGGTCCGGAGAAAAGGATAACCCGACCTTACTGCTCCAACGTCGCCAGGCGCGCTTCCAGCGCCGCCACGCGGGCAGCCAGGTCGCGGTGATTGCGCAGCACCACGCCCAGCGCGGTCAGGATCGCCGTCACCAGCAGGCTGATCACCGCCAGCAGGATCATTGCGCCGCCCAGCGCCTGTTTTGCCGGTCCGATCACCGCGTTGACAATCGGTCCGAGCGCATTCACCAGCACAAATTCCACACCGTCCAGGGCGTGCGGCGCGGAAAAAGCGGCGATCACAAAGTACACACTCAAAATAAAAGCAATGCCGGCGCAGACAAACAAAAACACACTGATAACCGGGAAGCCCTTGCGGGCAGTAGAGACAGCCATTTTCACACTCCTGAGAATAATAAAACAGTGGAAACGCACCGGAGTGCATCTCCACTGAATATACGCGCGATAACGCGGAAAAGTTTCGCCCGATCAGCCCAATTCGACCGTCACCTGGTGCACGCCGCCATCCAGCGCCGGTAGCAGGTTGCCTTCCAGTTCCTTGCCGTCCAGGGTCATGCGCACCACGCCCTTGCACACATGCCGCGGGTTGCTGGCCGCAATGTGATATTCAGTGCCGCGGAAGCGCCGCACAGCGCTGAACCCGTCCCATTCCGCCGGGATGCACGGGTCCACACGCAAACCGTCCAGCTCGGGACGCAGACCCACAATCCACTGGCTGACTGCCACATAGTTCCAGGCTGCCGTGCCCGAAAGCCAGGAATTCTTCGCTTCGCCATGGGTGGGCGCATCGCGCCCGGCGATCATCTGCGCGTACACATAGGGCTCGCAGCGGTGCAGGTCGCTGATTTCCTCGCGGCAGGAGGGGTTGATGCGCATGTAATAGTCATAGGCGCGCTCACCACGCCCCAACATGGCCTCGGCGATCATGATCCACGGGTTGGTGTGGCAGAAAATACCGGCATTCTCCTTGTAGCCCGGCGGGTAAGATGAAATCTCACCCAGTTCAATATAATAGCGCGAGTACGCCGGCTGCTGCAGAACAATCCCGTGCGGCGTCGCCAGACGCTGATCCACCGCGTTCAACGCCTGTTCGGCGCGCCCATCTGCCAGTCCCAATCCCGCCATCACGCAGATGCCCTGCGGCTCGATGAAGATCTGCCCTTCTGCGCACTCGCGCGAGCCAACCGGCAGACCAAAGTCATTGTAAGCGCGGCGGAACCAGTCGCCATCCCAGCCGTGCTGCCACACAACCTGCTCCATCTCCTCAGCCTCGCGCCGGTACAGCGCCGCGCTGGCGCTGTCGCCGCGGTGATCGGCCAGCCCGGCCAATTCATGGGCAGCCAGCACAAACAGCCCGGCGATGAACACGCTCTCCGCCACCTTACCATCCTTGGAGGTGGTGGTCTGGAAGGATTGGCCCGGCGTGTCGGAGAAGCAGTTCAGGTTCAGGCAGTCGTTCCAATCCGCGCGCCCGATCAACGGCAGCCCATGCGGGCCAATGCGCTCCAGCGTATAGCGCACGCAGCGCTGCAGGTGCTCATACAGCGGGGTCTCGGTGCCGGGCGTGTTGTCATACACCACCGGCTCGTCCAAAATGGCCCAATCGCCGGTCTCCTTGATGTACGCCGAGACGCCCAGGATCAACCAGTGCGGGTCGTCGTTGAAATTGCCGCCCACATCGTTGTTGCCGCGCTTGGTCAGCGGTTGGTACTGGTGATAGGCCCCGCCGGAAGGCAGCTGCGTGGCTGCCAGGTCGAGGATGCGCTCCCGCGCGCGCGCCGGGATCATGTGTACAAAGCCCAGCAGGTCCTGGTTGGAGTCGCGGAAACCCATGCCGCGCCCGATGCCAGACTCGTAGAAGGAGGTGGAACGCGACATGTTGAAAGTGATCATGCACTGATAGGCGTTCCAGATGTTCAACATGCGGTTGGTATGCTCGCTGGGAGTGTTGACCTGGTACGCGCCCAGCAGTTCGTCCCAGTAGGATTTCAGGGCGGCAAAAGCCTGGTCCACCGCGGGCAGCTTCAGGTAGCGCTGGATCACCGGCAGAACGCGGCGTTTGTTGATGCGCTGCGAGTTGGGCGGGTCAAATTTATCGTCCTGGGGGTTTTCAGCATAGCCCAGCAGGAAGATCAGCTCGCGCGTCTCCCCCGGCTTCAGGGCCAGGTTGACCTGCTGCACCGCACAGGGCGCCCAGCCGTGCGCCACAGAATTGGCACACCGGCCCGCCTCCACCGCCGCCGGACGATCCCAGCCGCGGTACGCGCCCAGGAACACGTCCCGCTGCGTCTCAAAACCGCTCAATGGCTCGGAGCAGGCGAAGTAGGCAAAATGGTTGCGCCGCTCGCGGTACTCGGTTTTGTGATAGATCACTTCATCTTCCACCTCCACCTGACCGGTGGAGAAATTACGCTGGAAGTTGGTCGCATCGTCCCAGGCATCCCACAGACAGAACTCCACCCCACCGAACAGGGCCAGTTCAGCTGGCTGGCTGCGCAGGTTCTGCACCCGCACCCGCCAGATCTCCAGCGACTCATTCAACGGCACAAAGTAAGTGGTCTCCACCTGCACGCCCGCATAGCAGGAGGCGATGCTGGTGTAGCCCATGCCCACACGGCAGACATAATCTTCCACCGGTTTTTGCACCGGCTGCCAGGATGGCGACCAGTATTCACCGCTGTGCAGGTCGCGCACATAGATGTAACGCCCGCCCAGGTCGAAAGGCGTGTTGTTGTAGCGATAGCGGGTCAGGCGGCGCAGGCGCGCATCCCGAAAGAAGGAATAACCGCCGGCTGTGTTGCTGATGATGCCAAAATACTCCTGGCTGCCGAGGTAGTTGATCCAGGGCAGGGGCGTGTCGGGCCGGGTAATCACATACTCTCGCCGGGAATCATCAAAATGACCGTATCGCATGAGACCTCCAGAACGCTGGGAATTGTGGGATACCTCGTTTATATCACAAAACGCGCCTGGTTGTGAACGTTAACTTCAACGGATTTTCACGTTTCCTGGTCAGAGAGAATGGCAGCCCTATCACAACATTATACATTTTGATTACAAGTCGATACAAAGTATGTACAATCAAATTACATTCAGAAAAGGAATACCCCTCATGAAATCCGACCTCCTCCGACAGTTCACCGTCATCACCACCACGCTTTTCGCGCTGGTTTCCAATGTTGCCGCCAACGCCGTACCGCTCAACGGGCGCAACACCGGCGAAATCTCCGACAGTTTCAACGTGCTTTTCGTCC
>JACRAG010000403.1 GCA_016213455.1 Anaerolineae bacterium
CGACTGCGCCTCATAGCGCAGCACCACCGCCGCGTTGATCTCCAACAGCTCGATCAACTGCGTCACCAGCAGGTGCAGCGTCAGCGAAAGATCCGCATTGGCCGTGATGGATGAATCCACCAGCTGCAGCGCCGCCATGCGCTGGAGCTGCTTGCCAATGCGCTCTTCGGCGCGCTTGCGCTCGGTGATGTCGAGGATGTACCAGTCATAATGACCGGGCGAGCCATCCGGCGCGCGGCTGACGGAAGTGAAATCGTACACCCAGCGCATGGCGCCATCCACACTGACGATGCGATACTCGGCTTCAAAGAAAGCCGCGTCGCTGTCCTGGCGGGCTGCCCGTTCGGCGCGCATGCGCGCGCGGTCCACCGGATGCACCAGGCGCTCCACATAATCGTCACGGGTTTTGAAGTCATAGGGACGGCAGCCAAACTGGGTCACGTTGGGCGAAACATATTCCACCGGCTGGTCGCCTGCGGCATTGACCCGGAACATCACCACCGGACCTTCCGTGAACAGGCGGTAGGAGCGGCGCAGCGATTCTTCAAAGGAAAGGCGCTCGGTGATATCGCGCACCACGCCGCGGTAGCCCAGCAGCGAGCCGTCTGCGCCGCGCGAAGCCGTCAAAGCCAGCTCGCCCGGGAAGGTGCCGCCTTCCGGGCGCAGGAAACGCAGCACCACCGGGTGATTGCCGTCACTGCCGGCTGCCTGACGGCACAGCATCTGCAGCGCGTGGGTGTCATCGGCAGCCAGGGTGCGGTCAAAAAGCTGACCATTCTCACAGTGCAGCACCCGGTTCAAGGCAGCGCGGTTGGCATAGCGGATGCGCCGCGCGGCGTCCAGCTCCACCATCATATCCGGCAGCAGTTCCGCCATCTCGCGGAAGCGCGCCTCGCTGACCTGCAAAGCCGCCTGGCGCTGCTGAATGGCGTGCTGCATGCGCTCAAAACTGTCCGCCAGTTCTGCCACTTCATTAAAACTGGCCGAAACCGTGGCAAAGGAGATCCAGCGGGTATAGTCGCCGCCAGCCAGCTGGCGGGTGCGTTCGTTGAGCAGGCGCAGCGGGTTGGCAATGGCGCGCTCCAGGCTGCGGGAATAGCGCAGCATGAAGAGCAGCGCGATCAATGGCACAATAAATAAGGCCAGCGCGGCGGCGACCAATAAAAACCCCTGCTGCATCATCGGGGACTGCACCACCACGTTCCAACCCTGCGGGCCTGCCGCTTTCCGGCTGGTGAGCCAGAAGGTTGTGTCGCGTATGCTCACTGCCGGACCGGACTCAGGCACCGGCGCGAAAACAGCGCGGTTGGCGACCACCTGCTGCCCCTGGGCGTTGTAATAAGCGACCGAAGCATTGCCCTGTTCCACCGCCATGCTGGCTTGCATCTGCTGCTCCAGAAATTCCAGGCCAATATCCGCCACCAGGCGCCCGCCGTCCGGTAAAGGCGCCGCCAGGAACAAGGTTTGCTTGCCCGATAACGGCGAGGTGTACGGACCGCCGAAGACAGCGGACTGTTCTGCCAGAGGAAGGGTGGAAAAGGGTTGGTTGGACAGGTCAAAGTCGAGATAGGCGTCGTTGGGCGGCTGCATTGCCAGGAGGCGACCCTGCGCATCACTGCGATAAATTCGCTCGATTTGCGGCGCCGCTGCCAACAAAAAGGTCAGTTGTTCGGGCTCCGCCCCCAAACGGGCGACCGCCTGAACATCTTGCTGGGTCTCTTCCAACACCAGGGTAATCCGGTTGGCCAATCCCCCGATCATGGTTTCCTGGCGCGTAGAAACAGTCCGCCAGACCAGCACTCCAGCCAGCAACTCCACCAGGGCAACGGAGGCCAGGACCGGCAGAATCAGTCGCGCCACAAGCAGCCGGCGCAGAACGTCTGCCAAACGTTTGGACCGAAAAGGATGCACCAGATTCACTATACCATATTTTAATTGGCGCTTCGGCCAGGCACGGTTTACAGTTTATTAATTTTTTCAGGGCGCGCCGCGCAGCCACAGCCACCGGCGACGACTTCATCTACCCCGATGAGCTGGATGAATACATATCGGCGCGAAGCATCGGTTTTGCGCCATCGAACCCGCCCGGTCAACCCGGGATTAATCTTATAAATTCATTTAAAACGGGTTATACTCCCCCTACTTCGTTTAGAAACGGGTTCATTCATGAAGCGAGCAGTCAGCATCAGCATCGGATCCTCGAAACGCAACAAAGCGGTCGAGATTGATCTTCTGGGCGAACGCGTCCAGTTGGAACGCATCGGCACAGATGGCGATCTGGATCGCGCTGCCGCCCTGTACCAGGAACTGGACGGGCAGGTGGACGCCTTTGGCGTGGGCGGCACCGACATGGGATTGTATGTGGATGGACGCTGGTACACCATGCACTCGGTCAAGCGTCTCTTCAGCGGTGTGCGCCACACCCCGGTGGTGGATGGCACAGGACTCAAAACCACCCTGGAACCGCGCGTGGCGGATGTGCTGCGCGCCTTGAACTTGCCGGATGCGCAAAAACAGGCCCTGGTCACTACGGCGGTGGACCGTTGGGGCATGGCAGAAGCCGCCCGCCTGGCCGGGTTCCGCATCACCTTCGGTGACCTGATCTTCTCGCTGGGTATCCCCATCCCGCTGTATTCGCCGGCCTCGATTAAAATCATGGCAGCCACGTTGATCCCGATCGTCTCCCGGCTGCCCTTCCATTGGGTGTACCCGGTGGGCAGCCAGCAGGGCAAGCGCAGCCCGCGCGGCGAGCGCTACTTTGCCCGCGCCAGCGTGGTGCTGGGCGACTGCCATTACATCTACCGTTACATGCCGGAGGATATGCGCGGCAAAATCGTGGTCACCAACACCACCACCAGCGATGACGTGCAGACTTTCCGCGCCTGCGGCGTGAAGCAATTAATCACCACCACGCCTGTCCTGGACGGGCGCTCCTTCGGCACCAATATGATGGAAGCAGCCCTGGTGGCGGCGGCTGGACGCAAGCAGCCTGTGGATTATGCCCACCCCGACGGCTACTTTCAGTGGCTGGACCGGATGGTCACCGAACTGGGCTTTACCCCCCAGGTCCAAACCCTTAACGACTGAAATCGATCCCGGCAGGTTGACCGGCCGGGTGCAGCAAACACGACAGGATTAAAACGCATGAATGTGATCGTCACAGCGGGTGGCCGGTCTGAACCGGACGAACCGCTCTATCCCCAGACAAGGGGCGGCTATAAAGCCATGCTCCCGGTC
>JACRAG010000404.1 GCA_016213455.1 Anaerolineae bacterium
CGCGCCACATAGGGTAACTCCTCGCTGACAAAAGTCCAGAACTTCATGCCGACTTTCATGTCGGTATAAAAACTGTGGTGTACGGCGGGCATGACCACCGCCAGGTTGGTGCCCTCCACGTAGCGTTCGATGGAGGTGCGCCGCTGCCAGATGGTATGATCGTCCGAATAACCGTGCAGCAGGTAGAGGGTTGGGAAGCGCTCCTCGACCGGCGACGAACCGGGTTTCCACCGTTTGAGCGGGACAATGACGTCCATGGAAACGGACAAGTCAAGCGCCTGTGAAAAGAAATTGCAGTGCATGAGCGGCATGGTCAAATCCTCCTGATATCAGAATCATACCTGATTTTCAGCAGGCGGCGGAGATTTGGGGCGGCACGGCGGTTCGCAAAGTAGGTTGACGATCTTGGGGGATATTCTTTTGCCCCCTTTCATGAGGGGGCGGCGGCGAAGCCGCAGGGGTGGATAAAGGGCTATTCAAAGACTTTGAGAATAGCCCTGATTGGGGCGGGGTTCATCACGTTCATGAACTGCGGTTGATGGTACAATTTGTGAAGGAGAGAACGCATGAGCTGGTTTCAGGACTTGATTTCCAAACCCTATCCGGGTGACAAGCGCGACGAAGTTGAAAAATTGCTTGCCGAGCTGGTACAAATTGGCGTGCGGGAAGATTACCTTTCCGAGCGCCCCGGCGCCGGCTTCAACACACAGTGCCGGCACATCCGCGCGCGCGCGATTGGCACACGCCTGAACGATATTGGCGGGCTGGCATTGATGGAATATGCGCAGCGCACGGTGCGCCGCAAAACCGGCAAGCAGGGCCGCACCCTGGCAGATCACCTGGAATATGCCTGGGCTGAAATTGGCGATTGGATGAAGTAGACTCAAAGAGGACCGTGGATCACGCGGTCCTCCTTTTTTACCGTGTTTTTTCTGTGCCCCATCACACCGGGACATGCACAAGAACCAAATGCAGCATTAACTTCCGAGGAGCATCTGGATATGTTCACTCCTTGGGTGTAACAACGGAAAAACCCAGGTTAATTAAAAGCTCGGCGGTGAATATGTCTGCCAATTCTGAAGGGTGTTCGCCATCCTCGCGGATAAACCCCTTTTCGACCGGATCTTCACGATGGTCACTGCCATTAAAGGCATCATAACGGCTGATGAAGGGAATATTATATGCTTCGGCTGCCTGCCGCGCAGCTTCAGACATATTCTTCCAACATTGGGTACAAGCGTCGAAAGTTCCGGATTTATTCCATTGCTGTACAAGGGGGTTGTAGATGTCTGTGGCTCTCAGGACTGTGGGCTGTCCTGCTCGCAGTTCAAGGATCTTTCCCCAAATTGCTTTCATGTCCGCAGTGTAGTTGCGGAAGCTGTTTGACGAACACTCTTTCGGTTGGCTTACCCCGAAACACCCGTCAAGGTTGAGTGGTAATTCCGGGTTGATGGAATCCATTGGATTCACAAACATAATTACGATCTCTGCCTCTTTTACTGCCTCTGGCAGCTTTTCCAATTGAAAGTTGCTGGATTTACCAGTCTCAAGAACTGTACGCACACTGCCGGCGCTGAGTGATGGCAAGGCATAATCATCAAGCTCCACCTTCACGGCATAATTCTTTTCTATCTGGCTTGCAAATGCCTCTCCTAATCCCCACAGACTGGAATCCCCTATAACAACCAGATGCCACACGACTCCCTCGCCGACCGCCAGATCTTTTGGTTGTGATTCGGGCGATCCTTTGGATAGGGGATTACAGCCAGAGAAAACGAAGGCTACCGTTAAGAGAAATACCATTAATCGTGGAGACATGATTCTGGTCATGGTACCCTCCTTAACAAAGCAAGGTGCATTTGATTAATATTTTTTCCTGTTTTCCACCAGGATCAACAAGAGGCTTACAAGGAATGATTGGAGGAAGCCAGTTTTAAGGGTTCGTGAGATCAATCATTTGAGTGCTGTTATATTTTTTGCTTATTCCAGGATTTCTAAATCCATTGGTCGGCGGTAAATGATTTGGATTTGTGCTGTAAGAAATAACGGAAATGATCAGGATGAGAATAACAAATAAACAAGAAGCAATAACAATATAGCATAGTTTACTTAAATAGTATACGATTTATCGCCTGCTGTGCTGGATTTTCTTAAAGTCAGATAACTCACCCCTGGCCAATGCTCGATCCAGGCATTGAAAAAGTCAAGCGACTATGAGAAAACATAGACAACTGTGTTCGTTAAGGCTGTCAAATAAGGAGAGAAGGTCAAGAAACGCTGGCGCCCTGATTGGTGGTTTGCAGCAGGAAGCGGCGCGCCGGGATGTGCCGGTCTGTAAAAGCGGCGTGCATGGCTTCGGCGCAGGCTTCAGCGCCAGACTCACAGAAGGCGATCAGGCTGGGGCCGGCGCCGGAAAGGGCGACCGCAGCCGCGCCTGCCTGGCGCGCTGCCTGCATGGCGGCTTCGGCGCCGGGGATGAGCTTGAGCCGGTAGGGCTGGTGCAGGCGGTCCTGCATGGCGCGTCCCAGCAGCGCCAGGTCGCCGGTGCGTAGGGCGTCCACCACCAGCGCGGTGCGGCTGAGGTTGAAGACTGCATCCTCGCGGGTGTAATGCGGCGGCAGGGCTTTGCGCGCGGTGTGGGTGGGCAGGTTGACTTCCGGCAGCACCAGCGCCGCCTGCAGGGTGGGGATGGCGTAACGCCGCACAATCCACCCATCGTCATCATGAGAGACCGCGCACAGCCCGCCCAGAAGGGCGGGGGCCACGTTGTCGGCATGGCCTTCCATTTCGGCGGACAGCTCGAGAAGCTGATCTTTGCTCAGTGGGCTGCCGTGGAGCGCATTCGCAGCCAGCAGGCCCATTAAATAAGCGGTGGCGCTGGAACCCAGCCCCGAGCCAGCCGGGATAGCGTTCTGAAAATGGATGCGCAGCCCGGCGGGCTCCGGCTGGCCGATATTGCTGAGCAGCCGGCGGAAGGCGGAATAGGCGTGGTTGGCGCCGCCGGTTGGCAGGCGCGCTGCCCCTTCACCCTGGATGGTGATGTTCAGTCCCTCACCAGTCAGGGTGAACTCGGCCGTGTTCCACAGGTCGAGCGCCAGTCCCAGGGAGTCAAAGCCGGGGCCCAGGTTGGCGCTGGTGGCCGGAACGCGCACTTGCACGCAGGGGTCGCTCACCGCCCGCCTACCAGGGCATCTTCGAGGGCGCGCAGTTCTGCCGGCAGGCGCTGTGGGGCAGGCATGGAGCGCGCGATGATGTCGGGGTCTTTCATGCCGTGCCCGGTGCACACCGCGGCGATGCGCTTGCCGCGCAGTTCGTCCAGCGTGATGTGTCCTTCGCGCAGCTGGCGGGCGAGGCCGGCCAGCCCGGCAGCGGAGGCGGGTTCCACCCACACCCCCGAGGCAGCCAGGCGGCGCTGCATGTGCAGGATTTCTTCGTCGCTGACGGCGATGATGCGTCCGTTGGATTGCTCGGCGGCTTCCAGAGCCTGTTCGCCGCGCGCGGGTTTGCCAATGCGGATGGCGGTCGCCACGGTTTCCGGCTTTTCCACGGGATGACCCAACACCAGCGGCGCCGATCCTTCGGCCTGCACGCCCAGCACGCGTGGTAAGCCTGTGCCGCTGCGCTGGCGTTGTTCCATGAAGCCCATCCAATACGCGCTGATGTTGCCGGCGTTGCCGACCGGCAGGCACAGCCAGTCGGGGGCCTCTCCCAAGATTTCGGTGATCTCGAAAGCGGCGGTTTTCTGGCCTTCCAGCCGGTAGGGATTGAGCGAGTTGACCAGTGCGATGGGATGGTGCTCGGAGATCTGCACCACCAGGTCCAGCGCGTCGTCAAACGAGCCTTCGATTTGCACCACTTCCGCGCCGTAGGCCACCGCGCCGGCCAGTTTTCCGGCAGCCACTTTGCCCTCCGGGATGATCACGATGGCGCGCATGCCGGCACGCGAGGCGTAAGCCGCAGCCGAGGCGGCAGTGTTGCCGGTGGAGGCGCAAATTACGGCTTTGGCGCCGCGCCCGTAGGCTTCGCTGATCGCCACGGTCATGCCGCGGTCTTTGAACGAACCGGTAGGGTTCATGCCCTCGAACTTGACATACAGCTCAAAACCGCCGCCCAATTCGTCGGCAAGGCGCGGCATGGGAATGAGTGGGGTGCTGCCTTCCAGCAGCGTCACCGGGCGGGTGTGCGCTGGGATGTTCATCAGGTGACCGTAACGGGCCAGGACGCCCGCGGATGGGTTGGTGGTGGGATTCACAGGGTTCCTCTTGGTGGATGGTAAGTGACTATTTTAACCCCGATTTGACTTCTCGATGCGGGGGATTGGAGGAATTATTCCTCGATAATCACCTGTGTTCCGGTGAAATGGTCGCTCCAGTATCCATCAACGACATTACTCCAACAAAAAGCCCCTGCAAGCTCGCAGGGGCTGTGATTGGATGAGACCTAAACCTGTTCAGGCTTCGATGATTTCAAAGTCAAAAGTGATCTCGGCGGTGGGGCGCACCGTGGCGGCTACCGAGCAGTATTTTTCTTCCGACAGGCGGATGGCCTGCTCGACGGCTTTTGGCGTCAATCCACTGCCGGTTACGCGGTAGTGCATGTGGATTTTGCGGAAGGTCCAGGGTGGGTCCGATTCCTGCTCGGCTGAAACCTGAACTTCCAGGCCGGTCAATTTGAGCTTCTTCTTCTCCAAAATTTCGACGACATCTACCGAAGAACAGGACGCCACAGCCACCAGGAGCAGTTCGGAGGGTTTCATACCCACACCCTCACCGGGGGTTGAAAGAACGACGGAGTGTTTGGTGGAGTCGGTGCCGATGAAGGACATTCCTCCAGTCCAGCGTACAGACGCGGATGCCATGATGGGGCTCCTTTCAGGGGGCTTTGTTGAGCAGGTCGATCAATTCGCGCAGGTTTTGCTCCTGAGCGCGGCGGTTGATGGGTTGATCTTCAGGCGGCAGCAGGCAGTTGATGGCATATTCTTCCAGCAGGTTGCGGCTGAAGCTGTGCAGCGCAGATTGGATTGCGCTGAGCTGCTGGATGATCTCGCGGCATTCGCGGCCATCACTGAGCATGCTTTCAATGCCTCGCACCTGGCCTTCAATGCGGCGCAGGCGTTTCCCAAGGCGTTCGATCAGTTCGGGATCTTGAATTTGCATAAGGGGAACCGGCGCACGGCCGGGCGGGGGTTAGCCCGCTCAGCTGAAGCGGCCTCCACCTGAAGAGCAGTTGGAGGTGGAAGAGGTGGACACCACTCCGCCAATCAGGCGTGAGGCAAAAGCGGTGATCTGCTTTTCGCTGTTTTCACTGCCGCACTGCGGACAAACCGGGGTGCGATCCGATTCGGACAGGCGCATCATCTTCTCAAATTCATGCCCACACTGCGGGCAGCGGTAGACATAGAGCGGCATACGGGACCTCGCTTGGAGAGACAATATACTATACTGGAGTATAGCTTATTGTGCGGCGCTCGTCAAGATCCTGACGGATTGCGGACAGGGCTATTCGCAAAGTCTGCGTTTAGCCCTACCCCGCATCCACCCCCGCGGCTTCGCCGCCGCCCCCTCAGGATAG